>JAJQET010000329.1 GCA_021201515.1 Clostridiales bacterium
ATTTCTTCTTGTAGGGGCGGCCCACACGGACGGGCCACTTCTGCATCATGGTCAGCTCCTCGGTGGTGCCGTCGTCATGCTCCAGCACGGCGATGGTGTCGGTGACGGTGAAGGAGCCGGATTTGATTTTCTTCACGGTGCCGCTGCTCTTCACCGGCACCATGATGTGGTGGAGGACGGAGGCAGTCTCCTGGACGTCGCCCAGGAAGTCGCCGCCGACGACCTTGTCGCCTACTTTCGCGGTGGCGGTGAAGTCCCACTTCTTCTCCCGGTCCAGGGCAGGCACCTCGATGCCGCGGCGGATGTTGGTGCCGCAGATGGCCATGATGCCCTCCAGGGGCCGCTGGATACCGTCATAGATGTTCTCCAGCAGGCCGGGGCCAAGCTCCACGGAGAGCTGTGAGCCGGTGGACACCACCTCTGCGCCGGGGCCGAGGCCGGAGGTCTCCTCATAGACCTGGATGGAGGCGGAATCTCCCTCCATGGTCAGAATCTCTCCGATGAGCCGCTGCTCACCCACACGCACCACGTCGGACATATTGGCATCCTGCATACCGGTGGCAACCACCAGCGGGCCGGATACCTTTACGATTTTGCCCATTCGCATTTACCTTCTTTCAAAATAGGGTAGCCGCCTGCCGCCTGCGCCGGGCATCCCGGGCGGGGAAGGCGGATTCGTTACAAAATGTCGGCGCCGACGGCCCGCTCCACGGAATCGGTGATGTTCTGCATCCCAATGCCGAGGCTGCCCGCCTTGCCGGGGATCAGGATGATGGCCGGCATGACCTCGTCCTTATATTTGGCGATTTCATCCTGCATCTCCGCGGCGTACTGCTCCGTCAGGTAGATGATGGCGGTTTTGCCGTCCCTGGCCAGGTGGTGGAGGGTCTTGCGGGCCTCCTCCACCGTCTCCGCGGAGTAGACCGCCAGCCCCAGGGCTTTGAAGCCCATGACGGACTCCCGATCTCCCAGCACTGCAATGTTATACATAGGATTCACGCAGCCTTTCCCGGATGGTCTCCGCGCTGAGACCGGCCAGACGTCCGGTCATAATGATGCGAACCGCAGTCAGCTCATTCTCCTTGGCCACCAGATAGGCCACCACCGGCTGCTCCCCAAAGGGGATATACTTGGAGGCGGCGATATAGCGCACCAGGGCGTTGTCGCAGGCCCGCTCGAAGCCGGTGAGGGCGCCGCCCTGGATGGCGGCCTGACCCAGCTGGGCCGCCTGCTGGAACAGGCTGTCCTGGTACACATGGGTCAGGGCGTCCTCCTCTTCCATGCAGCGGAGCACCTGCTCCGGGCTGACGTTGCCGCCTTCAAACAGGATGCCCTCCAGGAAGGAGCGCTTCTTGCCCATCCGCAGCACCCGCACCAGGCTTTTCAGGTTGGCGGCGTCCACCAGCAGGCGGACGTAGCCCTCCAGAAAGTCGGAGCCGGTCTCGTGGGCCAGGGCCGCCATCTCCCGGAAGTAGGCCCGGTCCAGCACGCAGTCGCTGCGCTGGGGGTCGTGGGAGGCGGTGAGCAGTTCTCTGGCCTCCCGGGCGGCGTCCAGCAGGGGGCTGCTGTCGCCCTTTCCCTTCCCGTCGGAGGGCTTCAGCTGCTCCGTCAACTCCTCCGGGGGCACCCTGCCGCAGTCCACCAGCAGCCGGGCGGGGTCCAGGCCCATGGCCTCGCTTTTCAGAATGGTCTTTACATTGTGATAATCGTATTTTACCTTGAACACGTCAATCATGGCGGGGTCAGGCGCGTAGGAATACAGGTCATCAAAGACCTTCTCCCGCATCTTCACCAGGGCGGCATTCACCGTGTCCGCGTTCACCACGGGCAGTTCGGGATAGCCGCATTCCACCAGCACCTTGACCGCTTCCTCATTGGTCTGAGCGTCCAGCATCCGCTCCATGCGCTCCCTGGTCAGCAGGGTGCGCTCCAGCACGCGGATCCGGGTGGAGAGGAACAGATATTCGGTGTCCTTTACCTTATGAGACATTTCGTTCCTCCTTCACTGTTGCGACGGGCCTTGCCCGTCCCCCGTTCAGGAGGGCGTTTCATCAAACAGCACCTTGGCCACCTCGCCGGCGGTCTGGTTCCTGGCCAGACGCACCAGCGTGGGGAAGGCGCAGTTGACCTCCACCCCTCCGTCGCTCAGCACCAGGCCGCCCTGGAAGTGTCCTGCCTCCGGGGCGAGGGTCAGCCTGCCCTTGTCGCCCAGCAGCTTGTTGGCCTTCGCCACCACCTGGGGGCCGCACTGGGTCCGGGTGGCCTCGTCCAGCACCACCTGCTCCCTGCCGGAGCTGCTGGCCTGGGCCGCCAGCTTTGCCAGCAGCTCGGTCATCTCCGCAGGAGGCAGGGATTGCAGCTTCTCCAGGGCCAGCCGGAAGGCTTCGTCCAGCATCTCCTGCCGGGTTTTCAGCAGCTGCTGCCGGGCCTGCATTTCCGCCGCGGAGCAGAGGCGTTCCTCCCGCTCCCTGGCGTCGGCTTCGCCTTTCGCCAGCACCTCGGCGGAAACCTGCTCCGCCTGGGCCTGATAGCGGGCGGCGGTCTCCTCCGCCTGGGCCTGGGCTTTGGAAAGGATGGCGTTGACCTCCGCCTGGGCGTCGGCGTCGATACGCTGGGTGATTTTTTCAATACCAGTCATGTCACTTCTCCTTTCAACCGGTGATTCCCGCTGGGGGAGTTAGCCGGTGATGGAGCTGGTCAGGAACATGATGGTCAGGAAGGAAGCCAGCAGGCACAGGATGGCGTAGAACTCCACCATGACCGTCAGGATGATGCCCTTGGACATTTCCTCTGGGCGCTTGTCCACCATAGCGACGCCGGAGGCGGCGCAGCGGGCCTGGGCGATGGCGCTGAAGTAGCCGCCGAAGGCCATGGGCAGGCAGGCCAGCAGATAGGCGATGCCCTGGGCTACGTTCAGGCTCAGAGGCTCACCGGACATGACATTCAGCTGGAGCATGGCCCAGAACCAGATGACCAGGCCGTACAGGCCCTGGGTGCCGGGCAGAATCTGGAGGATCAGGCAGGACGTGAACTTGCTGGGGTCCTCGGTCAGGACGCCCGCAGAGGCTTCGCCCACCATGCCAACGCCCCGGCCGGAGCCGATGCAGCAGATCAGAACAGCAAAGGATGCGCCAAAGATGGCGATTGCAAGACCCAAATTATCCATAGTTAAGTTTCCTCCTCGATAATATCGACAAATTTTGTATTATAGCGCAGCGGCTTGAAGAATGTGCCGCCGTCCTTGTAGAACTTGCCGTAGTACTCCAGATACTGAAGCCGGGCGGCGTGGACGTAGGTGCCAACCAGGTTGACGCCGATGTTGAAAACGTGACCGATGAGAAAGATAAGAACAAAGGCGATGATGTTGCCGGGCAGGGCCGCCAGGGTGTTGAACACCATGGCGATGACGCTGGTGGCCAGCATCAGGGCCATCAGACGGGCGTAGGACAGCAGGTCGGACAGCCAGCTGGTGATGTCGTACAGCGAGGAAACGCCGCCGAAAATCTTGCTGAAAATGCCCTTGTTGTGCCTGCCCTGGGTGGCCACCAGGGCCACCACGCCAACGATCAGCCCCACCGGGGAGCCGGTCAGGGCGATCATGCCGATGCCCGCGAACAGAATCCACCAGGGCACCACGTCCAGAATACCCTCCATGGGGTGCCCGTCCCTGGCCTCCATATAGATGTGGATGCACTGGCCGCACACCAGCTGCAACGCGCCCAGGACGATGGAGAGGATCAGCAGGGTCATGGGGTCGTTGATGGGGTTGACGATGATGCCGTTATTGAATGCCTGGAGCCAGGCCGGCAGGTTCTCCGAGGCGATGCCCAGGAAGGACTCGCTGAACACCTCGATGGAGTTGCCAAAGAAGCCGCCGGTGAAGATGCCGCAGATAAAGGTGGACAGGCCCAGCCACTGGCCCAGGCCAAAGGCGTTACCTACGCCCCCCTTGGGGTGGAAGGTCCGGGTGATGAGGAAGGACACCAGGAAAATCACGATGCCATATCCCACGTCCGCGAACATGAAGCCGAAGAAGAATACATACCAGAAGAACACCACCGGGTTGGGGTCGATGCCGTCGTAGGCGGGGGCGGAGTACATCTCCGTCACCATGTTGATGGGCTTCATCCAGTCCGGGTTGTCCAGCTTGGAGGGGGGCATTTCTCCCTCCTCCGGGTCGGTGAGCTCATAGGCCAGGTCGAACTTTTTCAGCTCCCGTTCCAGTTTGTCCTGCTTGGGGGCCTCTACCCAGCCCTCCAGGTAGACGATTTTTCCATCGGTGAGGCCGTTCTCCTCCGCGGCCTCCCTGGCGGCGTCCTGATTCAGCCGGTCCTGGAGAAGCTGCAGGTCATTCCGGCAGGGGCCGAGGGCCACGATGCGGGCCTTGGCGGCCTCCTTCTCCCCTTCAATGCGGCCTATCTCTGCCGTCAGGGCCTGGATATTCTCCCGGGCGGTGCCGGTGAACTCCTTGAACCGGATGGAGGAGAAGGTGTGGGGCTTCAGCACCTCCTGGGCGCTGGGCCACTCCGCCTTGTGGCAGATCAGGAGGACGTAGTGGAACTCCTTGTCCTCGCTGACGGGCAGTAACTCCGCCAGGGGGGCCCGCTGGGCCAGCTCCCCCCGCACCTCGTCCAGGTCGGCGGTCATGGGGATGGTGCCCATCAGGATGGTGGTGGTTTGGGTGCCTTCCTGCTCCAGGGGCAGGTCCAGGGTCTCCCAGGGGGTCAGGCCGGCCTTCTGGGCCTCCAGCCGTTCCTGTTGGGTGGTGAGCTGGGTGATGGTGGATACGCTTTCGTTGATCTCCTGCGCATTTGCCAGAGACGCCTTCATCCGCTCCTCGTCGAAAAAGTCCGCCTCTGAGATGGGACTCCGCTTGACGAAGAGGCCGGTTTTCACCGGGGCGTACTTTTTCAGCGTCGCCAGCGCACTGGTCACCGATGCGATGTCCGCCTTGACGGAGCCAAGGCTGCTGGTGTCCCTGCTGAGCAGGGCGGCCCAGTCCGGGTCGGACAACAGCTCATCCGGCTCCGTCATCTCCACACAGCCAACATGAAGCAGCCGGGAGAACAGCGCGTCCCGTTCCTCCGCCATCACAATCAGGCGCAGCCGCTTCATTCTGACAATGGACATCAGGCATTCACCACCCTTTCGACAATCAGTGATGCTGCCTGCTCAAGCCGCTGCTGGGCCTGGGCGCGGAGCTGGTCGCAGGCACCTTCCGTTTCCCGGATGATCTGGTTGGTGCGGACCCCGGCCCACTGCTCCGCCTGAGCCATCAGCTCCGCCACGGCGTCGCCTGCGGCCTGCCTGGCCTGCTGCACAGTGGCCTGCCCGGCCTTCTCCGCGTCGGATGCCAGCTTCTTCGCCTCCTGCTGTGCCTCGGCCTTGCGCGCCTTCGCCCGCTCTTCCGCCTCCGTCACTTGCTTGACTGCTTCCAAAGACATCGTCTCACCGCCTTTCTGTTGTTTGATTTTTTCCATCCGGCTGGGATGGATTGGTTTCGTATCCTTTTTTCGGTAAAGTGATGAGGATACTGCTTCTTTATTCTATCCCAATTTACGGGCTTTTGCAAGGATTTCTTTTGTGAATTTTGTGCAAAAGAATGGACAAATTTTGCAGTATGGACGGCCTGTTCCGGGACAGGGGGAGGGTTTCCTGAGGAAAGGTTTTGTGTTGGGGGGTATTTGGCGGTTTTGTAACCTTGAGGTGGACTGAATGGCAATGGCATCAGCTTAATGGTGCAATCTATTCTTTCGTTAGGAGTAAACCGTGATAGGACAGTCAGATTTCCACGACCATCGGGCAACAAAATTGCCGCCCGTCCCGCCGAAGGCGAGGGACGTGGGCGGCAATCGTACCCAGCCGCCATCGGCGGCAGCTTTGGCGCGTGTAAAGTCATTTCGTCTGCTGCCTGACAGACCACTTTATTGAGGGGCAAGGCGGAGCCGCCAGTTGGATACGGGGAGATTCTTAAGAGGGGGTTCGCAGAACTCCCTCTTGAGCCGCCTTCTTTTGCTACTTTTCTTGGCGGAGCAAGAAAAGTAGGCCCCGCTTCCCGGCAGGGAAGGCCGGACATAGCCTCTATAGCGAACTTTACCTAAGGAAACCATTCCCACCGGTCAGGCAAAACCTGTTTCCTTTCTCCTCCCTGCCTAAGGAAAACAATCCCCTTCATCTGATGACATTCCCTCCTCAGTGCATACTCCGCCCCAAATCCGGTTAAACTCACCGGGAAACGGGCGGGCCTGTCCCGCTCCTATGGAGGTACACAAACGATGAAAGCGATTCTTCTTTCCGGCGGGCAGGGCACCCGCCTCCGCCCCGTCACTACGGAGCTGCCCAAGCCCATGATCCCCCTGTTTGGCCGGCCGCTGCTGGAGCATCTGCTGCTCCTGCTGCGGCGCAGCGGCGTCACCGAGGCCGCCGTCACCCTCCACTGTATGCCGGAGGCCATCCGCGCCTGGTTCGGGGACGGCAGCGACTGGGGGATGCGCCTGACTTATCTCACTGAGGACACCCCCCTGGGGACGGCGGGCAGCGTCAAAGCCTGCCAGAGCTTTTTGGAGGGGGAGGAGGACTTTCTGGTGCTCCCCGCCGACTGCGTCTGTGACTTTGACCTGGCCGCCGCCATCGCCGCCCACCGGGAGGCGGGGGCCATTGCCACTCTCCTGCTCCACAAGGCGGCCAACCCCTTGGAGTACGGCCTGGTACACACCGACGAGGGGGGCCGGGTGCTCCGCTTTGTGGAGAAGCCCGGCTGGTCCCAGGTGTTCACCAACCGGATCAACACCGGCATCTACCTGTTTCGCCGGGACATTTTGGACCACATCCCGGCGGGGGAGGCCAGTGATTTCAGCCTGGACCTGTTCCCCCGGCTGCTGGAGGAGGACATCCCCCTCCAGACCCAGACGCCCTACGGCTACTGGAGGGATGTGGGCACACCGGAGGCCCTGTTGGCTGCGGTCAGGGACGCCCTGGACGGCAAGGTGAAGCTGGACATGGGCCTCCCCCAGCGGAAGGGGGGCGTCTGGTCGGAGGAACCCCTGCCGGAGCGGGTGGAGGTGCTGCCTCCCTGTTGGATCGGGCCGGGGGTATCCCTGGGCCAGGGGGCCATGATCGGCCCACACACCCTGCTGGAGCAGGGCAGCAGCGTGGGCAAGCGGGCTGCCGTCCAGGGCAGTCTGGTGTTGGGGGCCGCCGTGGGAGACGGCGCCGCCGCCACCGGGGCCATCCTGTGCCGGGGGTCCTCTCTGGGGAAAGGGGCCGTCATGGCCGACCACACCGTGCTGGGGGAGGACGCGGTGGCGGAGGAAAACGCCATCCTCCACCCCGGCTGTGGCCCGGCCTGCGGGTGGCCGCCGGGGCCAGGCTGAACGCCTCCCTCACCGCCGGGACCAGTCGGGGGCAGATGCTCTTCGGGGACGACGGCACCCTCTCCGGCAAGCTGGGCATTGACCTGACCCCGGAGC
>JAJQET010000090.1 GCA_021201515.1 Clostridiales bacterium
CTTCACGTTGTAGATCCTGATGTACAGGGTAAAGGCCCAGATCCCCAGGGGGACCACCGAGAAGAGCAGGATGGTGAAGGAGTTGTCATAGTCGTTAAACTCATTCTTCATGGTCACCGGGTTAAAGACGGATTCCTGCTGCACGGTGCCCAGGGTGCCGAAGTCGGAGATGTAGGGGATGCCTACCAGCACAGTGTAAGCGATGATGGCCGCCTCAAACAGGGTCATGATCGCCGCCTTGATGTACTGCCTCCGGCCAAGATAGCCGGCGCCGAACCAGACCAGCGACAGCTTGACAAAGATATCGCCGTCCGCCACAGCGTGGCCGAAGTCCGCAAAGAACTGACCGACGGAACTGAGGCCGGATTTCAGCTTGTTCATATACTGCCTCCTTATCTTTTACTTTCCTGGATGTTTCACTTCGATGAAGTGAAAACGGCCCGTATGCACGGCGGTGCATACGGGCCGTGAGTCATGCTATGTCCAATGACAGGCCAGGCACAGACTTAGTCGATGGCAGCGGTGACGCCGGAAACCATCTCGTCCAGAGCGGCCTGGATGGCGTCGTCATCGTCAGCGGACAGCTGATTCTGAGCCAGGATCTCGCCGAAGGTGGCGGTGGGGTCCCAGAACTTGTCGCCCACGGACTGGACAACACCGTACACGTCCTGCGCGGAGGAGGCGGCGATGGCGATGTTAGCGGAAACCGCGTCATCGGCAGCGGCGTTCAGGTTGGTGGGGGCCAGCTGACGGGCCTCAAAACGGGCGACCTGAGCCTCCTCATTGGTCAGGTACTCAGCCAGCAGGGTGGCCCAGCCCACGTTCTCAGAGTAAGCGTTGACGCCGATCAGCTTGAAGCCGGAGTAGCAGCCCAGCTGAACCTCGTCGCCGGCCACGGTGAAGGTGGGCAGCTTGGTGGCGGCATAGCCGTCGCCAAAAGCGGTCTGAGCGGCCTCAGCGTCCCAGGTGCCGGAGACGGCGGCGCACAGGCTGCCGGAGGCGATCTGGTTGGAGATGTCGCCGTCAGCGATGGCCATGAAGGCGGAGTTGGAGGTGATGCTCAGGATACCCTTGACCACGTCCACGCCGGTGTAGCCCAGGGAGGAGGTGCCGTTCCAGTCGATGTTGGTGGTGCCGTCATCGTTCAGGCTGGTGGTGAAGCCGGCGCCCAGGAAGAAGGCGGCGTTGTACCAGCCGGAGGACAGGGTCATGCCCACCTGCTTGCCGGCCTCAGCGGCGGCGGCCAGCAGGCTGTCCCAGGAGGCGACGTCCTCTTCGCTCAGGACGGAGGAGTCATAGTACAGGAAGTAGTTGTTGCCGCCGCCCATGGGGAAGGCGTACAGCGTGTCGTTGGTGGTGGCGGCGGCGACGGAGCCGGCGCTGTTGGCGGCCTCGATGTCAGCCACGCTCTTGCCGGCGTAGTTCTGGATGGCGGCGTCCATCTCGTCGATGGACTGGAGGGCGCCCGCGTTCACCAGGGAAACCAGCTGGTCGTCCGCAAAGGCGAACACGTCAGCGGCGGCCTCGATGTCGGTGAGGACGGTGTCCTTGGCGGTGGACTCAGATTCCACGCCGATCTGGATGTCAAAGGTGTAGTCGGAGTAGGTCTCCTTGAAGCCTTCCACCAGCTCGGCCAGCAGGGTCTGATCCTCCTCAGCGCCCCAGACGGTCAGGGTGATGGTTTCGCCGGTGCCAGAGGCCTCGGTGTCGGTGCTGCCGGTGGACGCTTCGGCCTCGTCGGAGCCGGACGCATCACCGGTGGAGCTGGACGCATCGCCGGTGGAGCTGGAATCTCCTCCGTCATCGGACGAGCCGCCGCAGGCAACCAGGGACAGAGCCATGGCCATGGCGAGGATCAGGGCTAACAGTTTCTTCATTGCTTGTACCTCCTAATAATTCGTACTTGCCGCAACTTCTAATGCGTAAATTGCTCTTTTGCGCAATCGGTTGCTCATCATTACAAGTATAACCTCTCTGCTGCCGTTTGTCAATCCGCCATTTTAACCAATTTATTGCCGCCTTTTTTTCGTCATTTTTACCATTCTAACTTTCTGTACTTTTCAACTTCCGTTTGATTTATCCCTTTCTTTCCTTCCTTTTAGAACAAAAAAGCTGTAGGCGGTCAGCGTTTGACCGTCTACAGCCGTGATTTTCTCAATTTCAGCGCACAGATTCCCTCCAACGGATCTCGTAGCTGGGGAGGACCTCGCTCTGGGGGCTTTCTCCGGCCAGCTGGTCCAGCAGCATCTGGCAGGCCCGCCTGCCCAGGGCCTTGGCGTCAAACCAGAGGCTGGCGATGGGGGGCGTGTTGTATTCCAGCCGCCTGCTGTCATAGAAGCTGACGATGCTGACTTCCTCCGGAATGGACACCTGCCGCTCCCGCAGGAGGACCAGGGCCAGATAACAGATAAAGTCGTCCATACAGACCAGGCAGTCCGTCCCCTGTTTCAGGGCGGCGTCCACCGCCTGCCGGGTGGTTTCGATGTCCCTGAGCTCGTGGAACATCTGGGTCTGGCTCAGGGGCACCCCCGCCTGACGGTGGGCCTCCTCAAAGCCCATGCGCCGCTCCTGGGTGATATAGTGGTTTTCCTCGCCCCCCAGCAGCACCAGATGGCGCAGCCCTCTGTCCAGCAGCTGCCGGGTGATGTCCTGGCAGGCCTTCCGGTTTTCGTTGTCCACTGTCAGCAGCGTCGTATCCGGCGTATACCCCACCGTGATGAAGGGAAACGCCTGCTCCTTCAGCAGGTCCACCACGGGGGAATCCACCGTACTGCGGCTGACGATCAGCCCGTCCACCTTCCGTCTGTTGATGAGCCGCTCCATCTGCACCGTGTCATGGTCGCTGACCATGGAGATCACCACATCGTAGTCCCTGGCGGAGGCGACCTCGCAGATGCCGCTCATGCACGCCTGAGAGAAGGAGGTCTCCCCCTCCATCAGCTCCACCGGCAGCACCAGGCCCAGATTGTAGGTCTTGCTCTGGGCCAGGCCCTTGGCCACCGCGTTGGGGCGATAGTTGTGGGCCTCAATGTAGGCCAGCACCTTTTCCCTGGTGGCGGTGCTCAGCCGCCCCTTTCCGGAAATGGCCCGGGAAACCGTGGTCTTGCTGACCCCCAAATCCCTTGCAATATCATCAATCGTGGCAATATGCCGCTCCTCCTGCTTTGCCAAGCTCCATCCCCCCATGTTCCGGCGCCGGGTGCTTTCTCCGTCAGCGCCCGGCGGACGCGCCCCGGTTTTCCGCTCCGGGGCGTAGCTTCTCTCTTTATCATACCAAGAAAAGGCGGATTCCGTCAAGATGACTTTTTATTTTTTCTTTCGGGAAGGGTGTGGAAATTCTTTTGCAGGGGGTGTCGTCATTTTAAGGGAATTGTTTTCCTTAGATAAGGATTGAGAAAGGAAATAGGTGTTTGCCCTTGCCAGGGCGGGGCCTACTTTTCTCGATTCGTCGAGAAAAGTAGCAAAAGAGGACGACTTAAGAGGGGAACCTGTGGTTCCCCTCTTAAGAATCTCCCCGTATCCCACTAGCGGCTCCGCCTTATCTCTCAATAAAGTGGTCTATCAGGCAACAGATGATGTGACTTGTCACGCACCAAAGCTGCCGCCGATGGCGGCTGGGGAACACTCTGGTTTTCTATTGGTCGTGCTAATCTGATTTTTAATGTAGAAACGCATCTTTCTTTAGAGAAGTAAAATTAAATTTAAAAGTTGATGACATTGCTTTTGCAGGGAGTGGTTTTAAAGTGAGTAGGCCAATAACACCCTGCGCCATACGCATTTATCAGTGGAAGAAATTTTGAGGAGCCGAAAAAAGGCCGGACAATTTCTCGTTCAGCCTTTTCCCTGTGCCGCTCATGCGGCGTTGTTGGTTATCATTCGTAGATAGAGCCCATCTCGGCAACGTACAGCTCCGCCACCGTCACACTTCCGCCCTCCGCAAGGAGGGAAAGCCCGTCGGAGTCCTCCCCTTCCGGGTAGGCCCGCATGGAGATGGCCTTGGTGTCGTTAAAGAACCCTTCCACCAGGGACCGGTCCAGGTAGATCTCCATGGTCAGGCTGCCGTCCTCCAGCGTCAGCGCACCGGATACGGTGCCTGTGGTGGAGCCTGCGCCCCGGTTGGTGGTCTCGCCGTGAATCAGGCCGTCTGTGGTGGAGTAGAAGTAGCTGGTCACCTCGGAGCCGTCTCCGCTCTCCAGCAGGCTGACCCCGAACTCCTCCGCCTGGATGTCGGTGAAGGTCACTCGGATGTAGAGCATATCGCCGTTGACCTCCTGGAGCAGGGCGTCGGCCTCCTCCGCCGTCAGGTCGGTTTCATCGATCAGCACCTCTGTCTCCAGATCGTGAAGGTCGTCCGTGGGGGAGACCATCAGGCCGCTGCACATATTGATGTAGCCCACGCTCATCTGCTCCGCCTCGCAGGTGCGGCCCACGATGAGCTGCCGGTTGGCGGCGGCGATGGCGCTGCCCTGCTCGATCTCCATGCTGCCGACACATTCACCGTTGAGGTACAGGCTCATCAGGCCGTTCTCGCCGTCGAATACCGCCGTAACATAGTTCCATTCGTACTTCTCCAGGTTGGCGTCGCCCCAGAGGGTCAGCCATTCCTCGCCGGTGCCCACCTCAAAGCAGAGCTTGCCATACCGCTGGTAGCCCAGCTGGAAGCCGGTGCAGTTGTTCGTGGAGCACTGGGAGATGATGCCCGTAATCAGCTGGGTGCCGTTCTCCTCGGCATAGGGGTCGTCCCACTCAAAGGTGCGGGGGGCGAACCACACGCTGATGGAGAAGGTGGAGCCCTCCACCTGGAGGTCGCTCTTGCTATAGGTGACGCTGGTGGAGCTGCCGTCAAACAGCAGCGCCCCGCCGTACACCGCCGAGGTTCGCCACTGGGGGTCCTGGCTGTCCATATACAGGGCGTTGGTGTAGACATAGTTCAGCTCGCCGTCCGGCAGATTGCCGCTGGCGTCGGTGATGGCGGTGCCGCTGCCCTCGTCAAAGGTCAGGTAGAGCAGCAGGTTCTCCTCGCTGTCGCCGTCTGTGGTTGCCGTGTCGCAGCCGGACAGGGCCACCACAAGGACGGCACAGACCAGCAGCACGCTCAAAACCTTTCTTCTCATCGCTCAGGTTCCTCATTACAGTCCGGCCTTTTCCAGCACAACGCTCATGGGCTGCACGCTGGAGATGCCGCCGTAGTGTTGGGTGGAGAGGCTTGCCGCACAGCAGGCGAACCGGGTCACAGCCTCCAGCTCCTCACCGGTGAAGTCCTCCAGGGGCTTATTCAGGGCCAGCAGGCGGCTCAGGGCGCTGCCGCCGAAGATGTCCCCGGCGCCGGTGGTGTCCACCACATGGATGCCGGTGGGGCTGGCCACCCGGCCGGACACCGTCCCATTGGAGTAGTAGCAGCCCTCCGGCCCCAGGGTGACGAAGGCCAGGGTCACGCCGCAGTCCCGGTGGAGCCGCTGGGCCCCTTCCTCCGGGGTGCAGCCCCACAGGAAGGAAACCTCCTCGTCGCTGATTTTGACAATATCCGCCTGGGAGAGGCCCCACAGGATCTGTTTTTTCGCTTCCTCCAGGTCCTTCCACAGGGGCCTGCGGAGGTTGGGGTCGAAGGAGATCAGTTTGCCCTGCTCCTTCGCGTAGGCCACCGCCTTTTGGGTGGCGGTGCGCACCGGGTCGTCCGTCAGGCTGAGGGTGCCGAAGTGGAAGTCCCGGCAGTCGTCAATCAACTCCAGCGCCAGCTCCGCCTCCCGGAGCTGGGTGTCCGCGCCGGGCTTCCGGGCGAAGCTGAAGGTCCGGTTGCCGGTGCTGTCCAGGGTGACGAAGGCCAGGGTGGTGAAATAATCAGGGTCGGTGACGATGCCCTCCGTGGCAATGCCCGCCTGGGACAGGGTGCCCAGGAGCAGCCGCCCGAAGGCGTCCTCCCCCACCTTGCCCAGCAGGGCGGTTTTGCAGCCGTAGGCGGTCAGGGTCGCCAGCAGGTTGCCGGGGGCGCCGCCGGGATGGGCAGCCAGGGCGGGATACCCGTCGCCGTCCGTGTCGGTACAGGCAAAGTCGATCAACAGTTCACCGATTGCGGTTACGTCGTACACAGTGCATTGCCTCCTATCCGTCCAAAGTCAAATCGTATTTTTCCAGCTCCATCATCACCTGTCCGCCGATGGCCTCAAAGCTGATGCCGTCCGCGGAGGCCGGTGTGGTGATGACGGTGGAGAGGGCCTGCTCCCCGCCGTTGACAAACACCTCCACGCTGCACAGGTCCAGCAGGATGCGCAGCTGGAGCGCTCCGCCCTGGCTGCGCACCAGGCACTTCCGCTCGTGGATGAAGTCCCGGTTGAAGCCGGAGTGGCCTCTGTCCACCCGCAGCACCGAGGTGCGGGGCTTGTAGGTGATCATGGTGTAGTGGGTGCTGTCATAGGCCACCTTGATGCGGAACATCTGGTAGGCGTCCGGCTGTCCGGGGCGGAGGGTCACGTTCAGGTCCACCACCCGCCCGGAGACCCCCGGCAGCACCACCTCGTCGCTGATGAGGGCGGAGTGGTACACCCTCCGGCCCCGCAGCGTCTCCAGCTCCCGAATGGGGCGCTGGATCAGCCGTCCGTTCTCCACGGACAGCTCCCGTGGGGTGCAGATCTGGCCAAACCAGCACCGCCCAGGGTGCTGCACCACGCAGGTGTCCCAGTTCTGCATCCACGCCACCATCACGCGCCGCCCGTCAGGGGAGAGGGTGGTCTGGGGTGCGTAGAAGTCCAGCCCGTAGTCGATGGCCTGAAGGTGTTCCCGCCGAAGCTCGCCGGTGGCCGGATTCCTCTCTCCAATGAGGCACAGCGTACCGTTGCCGTTGTGAAATTCCAGCCCCACGGGGGTCATATCCTGGGGGCTGACCAGCACCACCGTCTTGCCGTCCAGAGGGAACACGTCCGGGCACTCCCACATCTTGCCAAACTCGTTGTAGCACCGATCCAGCACCGTCTCCAGCTGCCAGTGAATGCAGTCCTCCGACCGGTAGATGGGCAGGGAGCCGCTGCCGTCCGACGTGCGGTTGCCCACCACGCAGCGGTAGGTGCCGTCCGCCTCCCGCCACAGCTTGGGGTCCCGGAAGTCATACCGGCTGCCGCCGTCTGGCAGGTCCCTTTCGTCCAGCACCGGGTTGCAGTCCGGCTTTTCATAGTCCAGACCGTCGCCGATGGCGACGCACTGGGCCTGCACATCTCGGACGCTGCCGTTGGGCTGCGTCTCTCTGCGGACGCCGGTGTACATCAGCAATTGCCGTCCGTCCGGCAGCTCGATGGCGGAGCCGGAGAAGCAGCCGGCCCCATCGTAGGGCTGATCCGGCGCCAGGGCGCAGGGCAGATAGGTCCAGTGCAGCAGGTCAGGGCTGACCGCATGGCCCCAGTGCATCGGCCCCCATTGGGTGCTGTAGGGGTGGTACTGGTAGAACAGATGGTACTGC
>JAJQET010000130.1 GCA_021201515.1 Clostridiales bacterium
GATAGTCGGCGGGACGCTGCTTGGAGGAAACTTCTTATGAGCAGAGAGAAGAAAAAGCATAACAGACGGGGGCTGTTTATCTTGCTGTGCATCGCAGCGTTTCTTGTGTCGTTTTTCGGCTCAATCATCTTCAAGGTGTCCTATACCTCCCCGGCGCAGGCGGCATACACCGTTGACTGGAGTGATGAAGTCGGAACCGTGTACACCGACCTGACTTATGGAGACGGGGAGGCAAACAAATTTGATTTATATGTGCCTGCGGATAATACAAAGGAAACTTATGGACTGGTTGTATACCTTCATGCAGGCGGCTTTACCACCGGCGATAAGTCGGACGATGTAGGAACCCTGCAGTGGCTCTGCTCCAAAGGTTATGTCGCCGCCGGCATCAACTACACCCTGCGGGA
This sequence comes from Clostridiales bacterium, assembly GCA_021201515.1. Classification (GTDB taxonomy): domain Bacteria; phylum Bacillota; class Clostridia; order Oscillospirales; family Oscillospiraceae; genus Onthomonas. The sequence continues at coordinate 408 of JAJQET010000130.1, forward strand.
TGAGGACCACCCGGACGCGAGCGTATACTCTCAGTCCATGGAGATCAAGAGCAGCATTTCCGCCGTGGTCGAGGCCGCCGCTGAGCTGGGCTACAACCTGGACGCCATGGCCATCGGCGGAGGAAGCGCCGGAGGAACGCTGGCCATGCTCTACGCCTATCGGGATGCGGACGAGTCCCCCATTCCCGTGACCATGCTCTTTGAGGCTGTCGGCCCATCCAGCTTTTATGCGGAGGACTGGACGTCCTACGGGCTGGATCAGGACGCCGAAGCCGCCGCCTATCTGTTCAGCGTGATGGCCGGAACGGAAATCACCGCAGATATACTTGGCACGGAGGAATACGAAGAAGCCATTAAGCCCATCTCCGGCTATATGTGGGTCACGGAAAATTCCGTGCCGACGGTCTGCGCCTATGGTGCGTATGATAAGGTATGCCCCTTTGAGACCGCAAAGTGGCTGGTGAACGCATTGGAGGAAAACGGCGTGACCTATGAATATATCGAGTTCCCCCATTCCGGTCACGCCCTGCAAAATGACAATAAACTGTATCTGTAATATATGCAGGCCATTGAAGAATACCTGGCGGCATATCTGCCGGTAGAATAAGGAGAGAGGAAGATGAAAAAAGTGTTAAAGGTAATCGGCATTATACTCCTGGTGATTGTTGTATTGATTGCTGTGCTGATTTACTGGATAACGCATATCGACAGCTCGGTAAAAGATAATTACCGTGACAGCATCGAAACCGGCGGCACCATCGAAGCGACCTATCTGTCAGACGGCCCCTACGCTACCTCCTATTATGAACAAACCGCCGTGCAGGTCTTTGAGAAGTACGAGATCAGCTATCCGACAGAGCTGGAGACGGAGAACAAAACATATCCTGTCATTGTCGTATGCAATGGGACAGGGTGGAAAGGCTCTTTGTCCAAGGCGCAGTATCAGTTCTACGCTTCCTACGGTTTTATCGTCATAGCCACGGAGGAAACCTATTCCTGGAATGCGTTCGGCGCTGAAATGTGCATCCGTTATCTGGAGCTTCTGAATGAATACATAGATGACGAAGGCAACCCAAGCATTTTTTATCAGAAGATCGACTTTGACAACGTGGGCATTATCGGTCATTCCCAGGGCGGCGTTGGCGTGATGAACGCCATTACCAATACCGACCACAAGGATATTTACAAGGCTGCCGTGGCGCTGTCACCGACCAACTATGAGTTGGCAGTCGCGTGTCAATGGCCTTATGATGCCACACAGATTGATATACCGATTTTGCTGATGTCCGGAGCCGGAGGCGGCGATGACTGGGTCGTAACGCTGGAGGGACTGACTGAGATTTACGATATGATACCGGGGAACAAGGTCATGGCCAGAAGATGTGATACAGCGCATGGTCTCACCGGCGTTTCTGAGGACGGCTATGTCATAGCATGGTTCATGTGGCAGCTCCAGGGTGACGAGGAAGCGGCAAAGGCGTTTGTCGGAGAGACTGCTGAAATATTGAGCAATGATCTCTACCAAGACGTGCAAATTGATATAGACTAAAGTGATGCTGTTCCAAATTATAATCGGAGGGATGTGACAATGAAGCGGATGACTTTTAAAATGCAGTTATATATCAGCGCTGCATTGATTCTCATTGGAAATTTGCTGTCCACTTTATTAAAAAGCGGGATATTATGTAATATTGCATGGATACTGAGTGGCCTTTTATACATTCTTCATCCCGTATGTCCATCGGTCTCAGCAAATAACCCCAGAATAGAAAGGGCTGTCAGGATTGCTGGTGTGATTCTGATTTTGATCGGCGTGTTGATTCGATTCCAAGTATAGCGATCAGGCATTGAATAACAGTAACGGCAAAAAAGTCCAGGCCCTCACACCGAGGTCCTGGGCTTTCCGCCGGTAGCGGCAAACCAATCGAAAAACCCGCGCCCTCCCCGTTTCGGGAAGGGCGCGGGTTCAACTGCGTCATTCGCTTTGATTCAAATCCTGCTTGATTTGGGTGGTGCTGACCTCCGGCGTCCGGGGGAGGTACACCACCTCCACCCCTTCTTCCTTCAGGAAGTCAAACTTACCCTGCCAGTCGTCCCCGATGACGAAGGTGTCGATGTGATACTCGTGCATATCGCTGCGCTTCTGCTCCCAGGAGGTCTCCGGGATGACCAGATCCACATAGCGGATGGCCTCCACCAGGGCCTTGCGCTGCTCATAGGTGAAGTAGCACTTCTTCCCCTTCTCCTGCCAGTTGAATTCATCGGTGGACAGGGCGACGATGAGGTAGTCCCCCTGGGCCTTGGCCCGACGGAGCAGATTGATGTGGCCGTAGTGCAGCAGGTCAAAGGTGCCGTATGTGATAACGCGCTTCATAGTTCCCATTCCTTTATCCGTTCACCCCCAGGCCGCGGCCCGTGGTGGAGTGATGTACCTGTATTATACCCGAAGGCGGGGGCAAATGCAACCATGCGCCTCCGGGAAATGGGAAACCGGCGTGATACGGCTGGCCGTTTCCGCTTTCAGAGGCTCAGGCGCTGAATCGCCATCAGGATGGAGGGCATGGTCTGCTTCTTCCGGCTCAGCACGCCGGGCAGGATGGCGCTGCCGTCCGCCGCCGTCACGTTGAAGGCGTCCTGCACCACGTCCTGGCTGCCCTCCCCCAGGTAGAGCAGCTCAGTACACTCCTCCATGATGTCCGTCAGCATCAAGAACACCATATCCAGGTGGGTGCGCTCCTTCACCATGGTCATGTAGGGCAGGAGGCGCTTTTTCAGCTTCTCCGTGTTCTCCGTTCCAATGACGCTGACCTGCCCGATGCCGAACTTCAGCTCATCGGCGTTGAAGGTCTTGAAGTCCTGATAGAAAATCTCCTCCTCCGTCTTGTCGTCCGTCCGGCAGCCGGCGGCGAACATATTCCGGGCGTACTCCTCCGTGTCGATGCCCGCGATGCCTGCCAGCTCCTGGGCAATCATCTTGTCCACCGGCGTGCAGGTGGGGGAGCGGAAGGCCAGCGTGTCGGAGAGGATGGCGGAGCACAGCAGCCCCGCCGTGTTGGGGTCGATGTCCACATTGTTTTCCTTGTACATCATGGTGACGATGGTGGCGGTGCAGCCCAGAGGCATATTCCGGAACGGCACCGGCTGTAAGGTCTGGATGCCGCCGATGCGGTGATGGTCGATGATCTCCACGATTTCCGCCGCGTCGATGCCGTCCACGGCCTGGGTCTTTTCATTGTGGTCCACCAGAATGACCTGCTGCCGCTGCATATCCAGCAAATTCCGCTGAGAAATCAGCCCCACGAAGCGGCCGTCGTTGTCCACCACCGGGAAGTACCGGATTCTGCGCTTCGTCATGACCTGGCGGATGTCCGTCACAAAGTCGTTCTGCCGGAAGGAGACGATCTCCCGCTCCCCCCGCATGACGTGGCGCACCGGCATGGACAGGTTGATCAGATGGGCCACCTTAAAGGTGTCGTAAGGCGTCAGGATGATGACGCAGTGGTTCTCCTCCGCCAGGGCGCGGATCAGCTTGGAGATCTCCTCCCCCTGGCAGAGGCAGACGATGAGCCATTTGGCCCCGCACTCGATGGCGGACAGCAGGGCGCCGGAGCGGTTGCCCACGATGACCATGCTGTTCTGGGTGACGAACTGGGAGAAAATTCCCTCATTGGCGGCGGCGATGCAGACGCTGCCCTCCTCGAACACATCGTCCATGCTGCCCACCACCAGCTCGCCGGCCAGGGTGTCCACAATGTTCCGGGCGCTGACCCGTGAGCCGGACAGGGTGGTGGCGGCGTGGTCCTCCATGGAGGAGCGGGCCAGGTCGCCCTGGGTCACCAGGCCCACCAGATGGCTCTCCTCATTCAGGATGGGCAGGGTGCGGAGGTTGTCGTCCCGCATCTTATCCCAGGCCCGGCGCAGGCTGGTCTCCGTCGTGACCCCCTCTGTGGTACGCATATTTACGTCATGAACCCTGGGCTCCAGGGTGTCGATGTAGTCCGGCGGGGGCACCTGAAAGGTGTCCAGCACATATTCCGTCTCCTGATTGATCCGACCGCAGCGCCTGGGCTGGTAGTCCTCACCGGTGAGCCTGGCCTTCAGCCGGGCGTAGGCGATGGCGGAACAGATGGAGTCCGTATCAGGGTTTTTATGTCCAATGACAATGGTTGGTTTTGTCATATGCTCACGCATCCTCATTCCTCTTAAGATAGAGGTAGTTTATCATGTTTCCCGTTTCGTTTCAATACCCGTTTCTGTAAAAAAATGGCATGGAAAACGCCCACATTTCCCGCAGTATGTCTCCTATCTCTGCACGAACCGGCGGGTCTCTGCCAGGGGACAAGTGGCGAAAAGGTAGTCCACTGCCCCCTCGTACTCCGCCAGGTGCTGGGCCCTGCGGAGGCGCTTCATCGCCTTTTCGCAGCCGGAGAAGCTGGCCTGCCAGTAGCTCCACAACTCCTTCATCTTGTGCAGCACCGGCTTTTCCCCGGACAGCGCCCCCCGATAGTCCCGGTAGAGCCGGTCGTGGAAGGCCCGGAACGCCTCACTGCCGATGGGTGCCTCCCCCCGCAGCTCCCCCAGAAGGCCAGGGTTGGCGATCAGCCCCCGGCCCAGCATGACCCGCTCCACCGTGGGGAACCGGCGGTGAAAGGCCGCCACGTCCTCCGCCGTGAACAGGTCGCCGTTGTAACACACCGGCATGGCTGCCACATCCAGCCCCTGGGCGAACCAGGCTGTCCGCACCGGCCCACGGTAAAAATCCCGCTGGACGCGGGGGTGAATAATCAGCTCCGACACCGGATAGCGGTTGTACAGCTCCATCAGCTCCGGGAACTCCTCCGGGTCGTCCTTCCCCAGCCGGGTCTTAATGGAGATGCGCAGGTCAGGCAGGGCGGCAAAAATGCCGTCCAGCAGCGGCTCCAGCAGGTCCCACTCCGCCAGGAGGCCGCTGCCCTTCCGCTTTGCCACCACCGTACCGGAGGGACAGCCCAAGTTCAGGTTGACCTCCTCATATCCCAGCTGTTGCAGCTTCCGGGCGGCCGCGATAAAGGGTTCCGGCCGGTTGGTCAGCAGCTGGGGAACCAGGTCAATCCCACGGTTCCACTCCGGCTGCACATCCCGCAGCTCCTTCGTGTGCAGGCCCTGGCTCTCGGTGGGGGTGATGAATGGCGTAAAGTAGCGGTCCGCCGGGGAGAACTGTGCCCGCCAGGCGTTGCGGTACAGGGCGTTGGTGATGCCCTCCAGCGGGGCAAAATAGTAACGCACAGACAAGGCTCCTTTCCGTCCCAACGGTCAGGCGGGCAGGCTGGCGGCGGCTCTGCCCTCCAACTCCAGCCCACAGGCGTGGGTGAATCCACCCTCCAACACGCAGGTGGCCAGCCGGGCCATGTGGGCGGGTGCTTCGGCAAACCCGGTTCGGCACCAGTCCTCCACCAGCCGGACGCAGCCGGAGGAGATGAAGTGATACATCATGTCCAGGGAGGACGGGTCGAGCTCTGCGCCCACATCGGCCTCCGCCGGTTGGATGCAGCGGATGAACCGCTCGTTCCACTGGGTCAGCGGCTGCAACAGGTCGTTGCGGACCAACGCCTCCACCATCTCTTTCAGGCTGTAGCAAAACTCAAAATAGTGGAGGAAGCCGCTGCTTAAGGTCCGGGACGGCGGCATCGTCTCCTGAAACGCATCCCAAAGGCGCTCGGAGAACCGCTCCAGCAGGCTGTCCTTGTTCTTGAAATACTTGTAAAACGTGTTTCTGGAAAGGCCCACGGCATGGCAAAGCTCGCTGACGGTGATGTCCCGGTAGGGCCGGGTTTTCATCAGCTCGAACAATGTGGACAGAAAATAATCCACGCTGTCCTGCATGGTGTACTGCTGAAAGAAACGCTGTGAGGATGTGACGGAACCGTTCATGGCGGCAGCCCCCTTTCTTCTGGGACTATTGTAGCATATTTCTGGTAATTTTCAACAAAAAAAGTCAGGCATTTTTTGGACAGAAGGATGACAGAATCCGGATTCTGTTTGTATGCAACCGGATTTGGAATTGTTATAATAAAATCATCCTTAGATGATATGGCGCTCGGTCAGGCACGCTGGGCGGGAGGCATCACGGAGGAAACGAACGAAGCAACAACCGAATAAACGTGCCCAACAGGGCGAAAGGAGACCAATATGGCTGAATTTGTCAAACTGAGTCCGGATACATTGCAGGCGTTGCGGGAAGGCAACCCGATGATGATGTCCTACAATGTGGAGTTCGCGGAGGTGACGGGTGGCACCTTCTGGAAGGCGTACACGCCGGGGCAGGTGGCCGGAACGGAGGAGTTCTATGTGGAGCCCTCCAACGAGGGCATCGCCGCCCTGTACAAGGATCTGATGCAGGTCTATCCCCCATCGACCTGTACAACGAGAAGCTCCGCGCCCTGGCCAGGGAACTGGGGGCTGCGTGGGTGCGTGTGTCTGGCACCTGGTCTACCAAGACCTACTATGACTTTGACGGCACCACCAACGGCAAGGTGCCGGAGGGCTATCTGAACGTGCTGACGAAAGAGCAGTGGATCGGCGTGCTGGACTTCGTCAAGGCCATTGGCGGCAAGCTGATGATTTCCATGTCCAACTGCCCCGGCCTGCACAGCGCTCACGATCCCTGGCCCTCCACTGAGGCAGAGAAGATTTTCGGCCTGAGCGCGGAATATGGCGTGCCTATCGAGGCGGTGGAGTTTACCAACGAGCCAAACATGATGGAAGACACCGGTTTCCCCGCAGGCTACACCGCCGCTGATTACCGCAGGGATCAGGATTTGTTCTTCAATTGGCTGAAGGAGAAATATCCTAACTGTATCAAGGTCGGCCCCAGCGATACCGGCGGCGCCAACGTCTCCTTCGGAAAGACCTCCGGCGGCGGCGTGGAGCAGATCGTCAGCGAGACCTGCACCTGCGGCGCGCTGATGGACGGCACCGCCGCGCGATTGGACGTGGTGAGCTATCACTATTACAACGG
>JAJQET010000151.1 GCA_021201515.1 Clostridiales bacterium
GGGCATCAAGCCCTACAGTGACCGGGAGCTGATGACCATGCGCCATCAGAAGGACGAGCGGCCCACCGGCACCTATGTCACCATCCAGGCCTTCCAGCAGGGCATCGGCACCGGAAGCTGCGGCCCCGCCGTGGCCCCGGAGTTCCAGTATCCCGCCAAGCAGGACTACGAGCTGAAGTTCCTGATTCGGGTGGAATAAGCATTTCCCCCACAAAGCCCGAAGGTGCGCCTTCTGACTTTGTGGGGAGGCTTCCCGGCACAGTCAGGTGATTTCAGTCAACGAAACAGCACATCCCGTTCGGCATCATTGCCGAGAGGGATGTGCTGTTTGGCGTCTGCTTAATCCAGAACCGTGATGGAGGTGATGACCGGCTGATCCTCTTCGGAGATGGTGCCGTTATCGTCGGTGGGTTCTGCATCCTCACAGATCTGGTCTACAATGTCCATGCCGTCGGTGACGTAGCCGAACACAGCATATTGCCCGTCCAGAGAGGTGGAGTCCTCCTGGACGATGAAAAACTGGGAGCTGGCGCTGTCATAGTCGCTGGAGCGGGCCATGGAGATGGCCCCTCTGGTGTGGGACAGGGGGTTGTCATACCCGTTGTCCGAGAACTCGCCCACAATCGTCTCCTCGCTGCCGCCGCTGCCGTCGCCGTTGGGGTCGCCGCCCTGCATCATGAAGCCCTCGATGATGCGGTGGAAGGTCAGGCCGTCATAGAAGCCGCTCTCCGCCAGGGAGAGGAAGTTTTCCACCGTGATGGGGGCGGCGCTGGCGTCCAGCTCCACGGTGATGGTGCCGTAGTCCTCGATTTCGATCTCCACATGGTGCAGCTCCGATGTCACGCTGCTGGAATCGCCGTCCCCGGTGGCGGTCATCAGGAAGACGGCCCCCACCCCCAGCAGCGCCGCCAGAAGCACAATGGTCAGAATGAGGCCAACCCGCTTCTTGCCCTTCTTCTCCGGATGGGCCAGGGCGGTGATGGTTTCCATGGCGGCGCGGTCCAGGGCCTCCGGGACGGGCTCCTCATCGGCGGCCTGCAAAATCCGCGTCAGCAGGGCGGTCATATCGGTTGCCTGCTCCTCGCCTTCCTCCCGGAGGGCCTCCAGGCGGGCGTTTACGGCGTCCTCCGTCTCCTGCCAGGCGTCCTCTGCCCGGTCTGGGGGGATTTGCAGCACCCGGGCCGATTGGGCCGGCGTCAGCTCTGTCAGGGTGTGCAGGAGGAACTGCCATTTCTGGCGGAGAGTCAGAGTCGAGAGGGCCTGCTCCATGAGGGAATCTGCTGCGTTTCCCTCGCTCCCGGCGGATGCGGCACCCTCCAGGGCATGGGGGTTTTGCTCCAGCAGCCGGTCCCGGCAAAGACGGGCGGTGCTCAGCATCATATACTGCTCCAGTTCCGGCTGGGTCAGATTCTGGTCCCAGAACAGCTTTTTCCACAGGGCGTGAAAACTCTCCGCCGCAGCGGATTCCGCCGCATCCTCCGGCAGCATCTGGCGGCAGAGAAAACAGACCTTGTGCTTCTGCTGCTCATACAGGTCGGTCATGGCGGCTTTCTCCCGCTGGGCGGCCCGCTGAATGGTGGTAAGGGTTTTGGACATATGGCATCCTTCCTCTGTGAAGAAAAATAGGGCGAATGAAAGGCCGCAGCAGGGAGGCACATTCTGGGGAACCCCTGAATCAATGCAGCTGCGGCGCCTTGCGGTAAATTTCCGCCATAAATGCGTTGCAAAGCCTTGAAATCCGTCAGGATTCCTGCGCCTTTGCGCCTTTTTACGACGCAAATTTCCTCGCAATTCGCTCTTGCGCATTTATTCAGAGGTTCCCTGATTTTGAACAGTTTACCATCAAAACCTGAATCCTGGCTGAAAATTCCAGCCCCCGTCACAGAGAAAAAGCGCCGGGCACAGAGCGGCCTGGCCCTGTGCCCGATGGAATCGATTCAACTTGTCTTTACTTTGCCCCCAGCTTCCGCTGACAGCGCTGCATGAACTTTTCATTCTGGATGAGGAACCGTTCATGGGTACCCCGCCCAACGACCCCCGCGCCGTCGGAAACGGTGAAGGCAAAGACGAAGCGCCGTCCGTCCACCTCTGTCACCTCGGTCTCTGCGGTGACGGTCATGCCGACGGGGGTGGGGGTGCTGTGGGTGGTCTCAAACCGGGTGCCCACGCTGCCTTCGCCCTCGCCCAGATAAGGCTGGATAGAGGTCCATGCGGCCTCCTCAACCAGCGCGGCCAGCATGGGGGTGGCAAAGACCTCCAGCGCCCCGGAACCCACCGCCTTCGCCGTTTTGTCCGGTGTGACCACGCAGGACGCGCAGCCCTTGATGCCTGTTGTAACTGCCATTGTCAATCGCTCCTTCTTTCTGAAAATGGTGTCAGCCTTACGAGGCGGCCGCCTCGTTTTCTGCGTCTGTGTCAGATGCGGTTTCCTCGTCTGTAGGGGTCTCGGACGCCTCCGTATCCTCCGCCGGGTTGGTGGCCAACAGCTCCGCCCACTGGGCCGTGTAGTCCGCCCATACCTCGCTGCCGTTTAAGGACAACAGCTCTGTGCCCGCTGTGACGCTCTCGTCCGGGTAGGCCAGCGGGTTGTTCCGCCAGGAACTGTCCATCTTTTCCAGCGCCTCGTCCGAGGTGACGGAGTATTTGCAGTAGATGGCGTTTTTCGCCAGGTTCTCCACCTGGCACATATAGTTGATAAATGCCAGGGCCTCGTCGGAGTAGGCGGTGCCGTCCACCACGCAGTACCCGTAGGAAATGCGCCAGGTGCCCTCTGTGGGAACGGCGAAGGACAGAGCCGTGTTATCGCTCATCATATTCAGCGCATCGCCGGAGTAGGCGGGGGTCAGCCAGGCGGTGCCCTCCGTCATTTTGGAGAAGCCCTCTGACGCCGTGTAATCCTGCACCAGGGCAGACTGCTGGTTCAGCAGGGCCCAGGCGGCGGCCAGCGCGTCGCTGTCCTCACTGTTGACGGAGTATCCCAGGCAGGTCAGGGCCACCGCCATGGTGTCCCGCAGGTTGGAGGGCATCAGAATCTGTCCGGCGTACTCCTCCGACCAGAGGATGTCCCAGCTGGTGACCTGGGTGTCGATGGCATCCGCGTTCCAGAGCAGCCCCATCATCTGCCACAGGGTGGTGACGGAATAGATTGCGCCGGGGTCATAGTCGCAGTTTTGATACTCCTCATTGATGGCGTCGGCGTTGGAAAGCTGGCTGTAGTCCAGCGCCTCCACCAGCCCCCCTTCAATGAGCCGTTCGATCATATCCCCGCTGGTGAACACCACGTCATAGACCGGCTCCTCCATCGTGACAGACTCCGTCTCTCCTCCCTCGGCCTCTGCCTGGGCCAGGGCCGCCTCGTAGTCGGCGTACCGCTGCGCTAACCTGTCATAGAGGTCCAGCGCCTCCCAGGCGGCGTCCTCCTCCAGGGCGGCCAGCTCCTCCTCTGTCAGCTCCGGAGAAGCGCCGGAGGAGGCGGCGCTGTCCGCCGGGGCGTCCTCATCCTCCGTCAGGTTCATCCCGTTTTCCGGGGTGCTGTCGCCGGTGGTGTATTCCACCAAAATGCCCGTCTCCTTGGAAAATTCATCCATCAAAGAGGAGCGGATCAAATCCCCCTCGCAGTAGACCCGCAGGGTGACGGTCTCCTGGCTGCTGCATCCGGAGAGCAGCCCGACACAGGCCAGCAGGAGCGCCGCCGCCAAAAGCAGGGAAAGGGTGCGCTTCATTCGTGTACCGCCTTTCGTGTAGTTTGGTTCGTGGAAAACGATTCCGGCACCTGAGACAGAGAGAACTCCGGGAAGTATTCCTCCACAAAGTCCACCTTGGGAACCTGCCAGTGCATCCCGTTCAGGTAGTTCAGCGCCCCGACATCGGTGGAAAAGCAGAAGGTCAGCGACCAGCTCCAGAGGGCCTGATGTTTCCGCCCATACCGGCGGTTCACCTTTTCCGAGCCGTACTTTCCGTCCCCCAGCAGGGGGGCGCCGGCGTCCGCCAGCTGGGCACGGATCTGATGGGTGCGGCCCGTCACCAGCTCGCACTCCACCAGGGAGAGGCTGCCCCGCACCGCCAGGGTGCGGTATTCCGTCACCGCCGTCCGCCCGCCGGGCACCGGTTTGTGGGAGACATAGACCTGCTTCTTCTCCTCGTCCTTGCGGAGGTAGCTATGGAGGGTGCCGGAGGGCGGCTTCAGCCGCCCCGCCGTCACACAGAGGTAGCGCTTGGACAGCTCCCGGTCCCGAATTTTCTGGTTCATCACCCGCAGGGCCTCCGCCGTTTTCGCGGCAATGACGATGCCGCCGGTGTTCCGGTCGATGCGGTTGCACAGGGCAGGGGTGAAGGCCCCCTCCTGATAAGGGCTCCACTCCTTTTTCTGGTAGAGATACGCCTGAATGTGGTTGATGAGGGTGTTCACCTTTTCCGTCTCGTCCCCATGCACCACCATGCCCGCCGGTTTGTTCAGCACCATGATGTGCTCATCCTCATATAAAATGTCCAGCCGGGGTTTGAACAGCTGCAAAAAGGCGTTTTCCGGCGCAGGGGTTGCGAAGAACTCATCGTTGATATATAATTGCAGACGGTCCCCCACCTCCAGCCGGGTATCCCGCTGGGCCCGCTTCCCGTTCAGCTTCACCCGTTTCAGGCGGATATACTTCTGGGCCAGCGGAGCAGGGAGGAGGGGGAGGTTTTTGGCCAGCCAGCGGTCCAGCCGCTGTCCGGCGTCGTTTTTCCCGATTTCAAACTCTTTCATCGTTTGCTCCGTGTTTCTCTCAGACTGACTGTGCCACAAGTATAGCACGTCTGACGGGAAAAAACAATACGGTGCATCGGCGCAAAATCTGTTCCGGAGGCGAAAAAAGGGTTGACAAGGAAAAGAACTTGCGGTAGAATACATCTTGTATCGTTATGTGAGGTGCAGTATGCGTCTGGAATTAAGCAACATCATTCATACGCCGGGTTCGGCGCTGCCATTCGCCTTTGATTTGGATTTGTCCGAATTGGATTTTTACGGCGAACACAGGCTGCCGGAGCCGGTTCATATTGAAGGCTCGGTTTACAATCGGGCGGAGATGCTGGTGTTTCAGGCGACGGCTACCACGAATCTGCATTTGCACTGTGACAGCTGCGGCAAGGCGTTTCAGCGTCCCGCCACAGTGCAGGTGGAGCATTTGCTGGTCACTGAGCTGGAAAACGAAGATGACGCAGACGATATGGATTTGATCGTCCTGGACGGCACAGCGCTGGACGTGGACGAGCTGATGCATGACGAAGTCATCCTCGCAATGGATACGAAAAACCTGTGCCGGGAGGATTGCAAGGGCCGGTGTCCCAGATGCGGTAAGAATCTGAACGACGGGCCCTGTGACTGCAAACCGGAGCTGGATCCCAGGTTTGCCGTCCTTGCCAAACTGCTGGAGCAGGACGAGTGAGTGAATAGCCCCGAAAGGGCGGAAATGAGGAGGTGTCGTAAATGGCAGTCCCGAAGAGTAAGGTGTCCAAGGCAAGACGCGACAAGCGCCGCGCAAACTGGAAGCTGACCGCTCCCCAGCTGGTCAAGTGCCCGTCGTGCGGTGCGTACCGTATGCCCCATCGTATTTGCCCGTCCTGTGGTATGTATGATGGCCGTTCCTATGCGAAGGTTGAGGCAAACGCTGACGTTGAGTGAGCAGTTTCGTCGCATACGTGCAAAGACCCGTACCGGCAGGATGCCGCCGCATCCTGCCGGTGCGGGTTTTTCATTTATACCGCCCGGAGACAGAAGGGAGGCTGGCCAGAAATGGCCAGCCTCCCTTTGAGGTTCAGGGAATCCGATATGGTTCTCACCGCACACGGACCACGCAGCTTGCGCTGCTGCCGCCGGAGGTCACGGTGATGGTGCAGGTGCCGCTGCCCTGGGCGTAGACGCTGCCCCCCGCCGTGACCGTGGCCACGGCGGTGTTGCTGCTGGACCAGGTATAGGTACCGTTGCCGCCGCTCACCTTTAGGGTGATGCCGTCGCCCACGTTGTTCAGGGTGATGTCCGTATTGTCCAGCGTCAGGGAGGAGGAGCTGCCGGTGTCAGTGCCGGAACTGCCAGTATCTCCGCCGGTGCTGCCGGTATCGCTGCCAGTGCTGCCGGTGTCCGTTGTGCGGCAGTGAACCTTGCAGCTGGCGGTGAGGTCCCCAGCCCTGGCGGTGATGGTGCAGGTGCCGCCGGAGACATAGAGGACGTAGCCCGCAGCGTCCACCGTGGCGACGCTCTCATCGCTGGAGGACCAGGACACGGTGCCCTCCCAGCCGGAGGGGGTGACGGTGGCCACCAGGGTGGCGGCGTCGCCCACGTTGTTCAGGGTGATGTCCGTATAGTTCAGGCTGATGCCCGTGGCCACGGAGGTGTCCACCGGCTCCGCGCAGGTCACGGCGCAGGTGGCCGTCTGCTCATCCGCGGTGGCGGTGATGGTGCAGGTGCCGCTGGCAACATAGGTCACGTTGCCGCTGCTGTCCACGGTGGCGACGCCCGCATTGCTGGAGGACCAGGTCACGGTTCCGCTCCAATCCTCCGGGGACACGGTGGCCTCCAGTTGGACGGACCCGCCTTCCTCCAGGGTGACGTCAGTGTTGCTCAGAGTCAGGCCGGTGGCGGTGACCACTTCCGGCTCCGCTTCGGAGGACACCTCAGGCTCCAGATCGCTCTCCCCGGACTCCGTCAGGGAGGCGTCCGGCTCTGCCGCCAGGTCGCCGCCGGACTGGCTTTCCGACGCGGCAGTGGAGAGGGAAGAGCCGGCATCCTGCTGCTGGGCGGCGATTTCTCCGGCCACATTCACGCCGTAGATCACCAGCGCCACCGCCAAAATCAGCAGCAGCGCGGCCAGCAGCACCGTCACCAGCCGGGAGAATCCGCCGCCTGACTGGTACCCTCCGCCGTACTTCGTCATCTCCAGCGGGCCCTCCCCGGCGGCGTCCAGGTTGGAGCTGGTTTCCTCGCCGCAGTGGGGGCAGGTGCTCTCCGAGGCGTCATAGACGCCGCCGCAGTTTTTACACTTAATCTGTTTTGGTTCCTCTTGCTTCGTCTTCATAATACAGATCCTTCCTCTGCAGCCAATGCCGTTAATTTTAAGATACAATCTATCCTGGGTTGAGGAAAATAACGTAGCCGTACCGTCAGATTTCCTCGACCAAAGGATGATAGAAACGTTCCCCAGCCGCCATCGGCGGCAGCTTTGGTGCGTGTCAGGTTACATCGTCTCTGACGGAACAGACCACGTATTGGGTGGACAGCGCGAAGCCCAGCGGGATAGGAGAGGGG
>JAJQET010000029.1 GCA_021201515.1 Clostridiales bacterium
AGAATCAAGCTGAAGCACCTTTATCCGGAAGTGAAGTTTTAGATTTAACCGTGTACTAGGGGAAATATTGTTCCATTGAATGCTTCTGCCAGTTTATGTGATGAAAATGCCAAGTAGGTTAACACCTGTGATTATATATATATCAACTTGCCTATCCTCTCAAACTCACCCACACACCCACACGCTTGTTTCAGAAATTATTAAACGAAATAGATCTGATGTTTACAGACTGAATGCGACTGCGAACATTCTGCCGCTTGCAATTAAAACAGTTTTATGGTAAACTTCCAATAAGGCTATCAGGCGGAAACAGGCTTTTGGGGCGGAAACCCGGAGCATTTTGCCTGCAATTCCCGTAATCAGCGACCAAAACGGTAAAAGACAGAGGTATACTATGGGGGAAACTATTTACAGGAAAATATTGGACGCGTTGGTGCGGGGCGAGGCCGTTTCTCTGCGGACTGAGTTAAACGGCGCGGAGGGAACGGTAGCCGGGGACATGGTTCGCACCCTTGAACGGATACCGCTGACAAAGACCCCGGACGGCTTTGACAGCATCGGCCCCACGCTGGTGCAGGCGGAGGAAAGGGCCACCCTTTGTGAACCGATGCTGCCGAGGGAACGGCTCATCGTTCTGGGCGGCGGGCATATTGCCCTGCCGCTTTGCGAATTTGCAGCGAAGTGCGGCTTCCGGGTTACCGTCGCAGATGATCGCCCCGCCTTCGCCAACCGGGAGCGGTTCCCCTGGGCTAAGGAGGTGCTGTGCGACAGCTTTGAATCCGCCATCGCCCGGCTGAACATCACCCCTTACGATTATGTGGTCATCATCACCAGGGGCCACACCCACGACGCAGACTGCCTGCGGGCCATCCTGCCGGGACAGAGGCCTGCATATCTTGGTATGATCGGCTCCCGGCGGCGGGTGAAGGGCCTGCTGGCTATGCTGGCCGAGGAAGGCTACAGTCAGGAGCGCATCGACCAGATCTGTACCCCTATCGGCTTGAAAATCGGCGCTGTTACCCCGGAGGAAATTGCGGTTTCCATCCTCTCGGAGCTGATTGCGTACCGCCGTATGCCGGAAAAGGCGATAGACAGCCCCAGGTATGTCAATCGTTCTGACCTGGATTTGGATATTCTGGACTATCTTGCCGCGGGCCGTGAGCCGAAGGCTATTGTCACCGTTATGCAAACCAAAGGTTCCACCCCCAGAGGCGCAGGGGCGAAGATGGCGGTCAGCCCCACGGGGGACATCACCGGCAGCATTGGCGGCGGATGCAGCGAAGGGGCCGTGATTCGGGACGCCATTGACATCATTGGCACCGGAACCTATAAAACAATGCTCATTGACATGACCGGCGACGTGGCGGAGTCCGAGGGGATGGTCTGCGGCGGCACAATGCTGGTGCTGATTGAGGACGGGACGCAGCAGTGAGCAGCTTCATCTATGCGGACAATGCGGCCACCACCAGGATTTCCGATGAAGTGCTGGAGGCAATGCTTCCCTACTTACAGGAGCAGTACGGCAACGCCTCCGCGCTGTACCGGTTGGGCCGCACTGCCCACAGCGCGCTGGAGCAATCCCGCAGGCAAATAGCGGAACTCTTGGGTGCCAGCCCTATGGAGCTGTTCTTCACCTCCGGCGGCACGGAGAGCAACAACTGGGCGCTGAAGGGAACCGTTCACCGTCTGGCCCGCCAGGGCAAGCGGCATATCGTCACCAGCGCGGTGGAACATCACTCCGTTCTTCACGCTGCCGCCGCTCTGGAGCGGGAGGGCGTTTCCGTCACCTATTTGCCGGTGGATGCTGTGGGGCGCGTTTCCCCGCAGGCGGTGGAATCGGCCCTGCGGCCGGACACAGCACTGGTCTCCATTATGTACGCTAACAACGAAATCGGCACGATTCAGCCTGTGGCAGAAATCGGCGCGGTGTGCCACGCCCACGGCGTGCTGTTCCATACGGACGCGGTACAGGCTGCGGGCACGCTGCCCATCCGGGTGAAGGAGCAGAATATCGACCTGCTCTCCCTCTCCGCGCACAAGTTTTACGGCCCGAAAGGGGTGGGCCTGCTCTATTGCAGGCGGGACGCATATCCTGCAACCCTGCTGGACGGCGGCGCGCAGGAACGGGGCCACCGGGCGGGTACAGAGAATGTGGCGCTGGCCGTTGGCATGGCGAAGGCGCTGGAGCTGGCCTGCCAGGACAGGGCGGCAAAGAATGGCGCCATCGCCGCCCTGCGGGATGAAGTGCAGGAGGGCCTGCTCCGAATCCACGACAGCCGCCTGAACGGCGACCCGGATCACCGGCTGCCGGGCACCCTGAATGTCTCCTTTGCCGGGGTGGACGGGCAGTCTCTCCTGTTCCGGTTGGATTTGGCGGGGCTGGCGGCGTCCTCCGGTTCGGCCTGTGCCTCCGGCTCCCTGTCGCCCAGCCATGTGCTGCTGGCCCTGGGGGTGCCCTACGAGCTGGCCCACGGCTCCCTCCGCATTTCGCTGGGCAAGTATAACACAAAAGAGGACGCTTCCGCCATTGTCCGCATCGTGACGGATACGGTGGCAGAGCTGCGGGGAGAACCGTCTCCCTATCGCTGACAGAACAAGGGAGGAGGCACCTCCCGGATTGGAGTATACTATGGCGCAAAGGAATACGGCTACCCTGACCTGTCCCATCTGCAAAAAGGACCACGAGGTTCCCCTCTGGCGCAAAATCGACGTGCAGGAAAAGCCGGACGCGAAGAAAGCTCTGCTGGAAGGCACCTTCTTTGACTTCTCCTGCCCGGATTGCGGCTATGAATCCCGGCTGCACTATGGCAGCCTGTATGTGGACGCCGCGCTGCGGGAGATGATTTATATCTCTGAGACGGAAGAGGAATCCGTTGCCGACGCGGAACGGGCCGCTGCGCAGCTGGCGCAGGACAGCTCCTTTTACCAGAAGGGGGACAGCCTGCTGCGCATTGTCCGTTCGGCGGAGGACTTGAAGGAGAAGCTGCTGATTTTCGAGAACGGCCTGGACGACCGGCTGGTGGAAATGTGCAAAGGTGTTGCCCTGTCCCAGTTCCCCGGCGAGGAGGACTACTACGTCACCGACATCCGTTATGATGTAATCGGCGAGCAGGAGCTGCTGCGCCTGACCTGTTCGGACGAGACGGAGCAGTATGTGCTGGACTTTGCAGGGCTGTATGAGCAGCTTTACGGGCAGTTCGGCGCACTGTTGCCGCCGCTGCGGGGCAGCGGCTTCACGCAGGTGGATTTGGAGTATGCCGCAGAGCTGATGCGGGGGATTGCAGGAGGAATGAACCGATGACGAGAATGTATATTGTTTACACGCTGCGCCAGGGGACAGACATCCGGAAGGCGCTGGAGCTGCTGCAAAAGACCCAGGATGACCTGCCGGAAGGGGCGTTCCAGCAGCTCTGCCTGCGCAACGAAAAGGGCATGGCGGAAATGCTGCAATGGATGCCCTTTGGGGACGTGGTGCAGATTCTGGACTTCCCCCACGCCTGGCAGGCTGCGGAGTTTGACGACAGCCCGGCTGGCAAAGCCCAGGCCCAGCGGACGAAGGGGATGTTCTCCAACATTGCGGCGGACAGCTGCCAAATCACGGAGTAAGCGCAATCGTTGCAGGAATCTGCTGTTTAAAAAGAGAGGCTTGGCATGAACACGAATGCTGATGCAATTCCAAGCTGGAATGCACTGGGACAAATCGTACTGCCGCAGCGCAGTGCGGAGCAGTTCCAACGGATGGGAACGCCCGTCACCCTTGCAAAAAATCAAACCCTGTACAGGGTGGGGGATGTGCCCGACAGTTGCTATTATGTCTGCCAGGGGCGCATTGTTGCCTTTGATTGCACCCCCGCCGGAGGCGAACACATTTTCAGCGTCAATGTGCAGGGGGAGCTGATTTTGGTACCCAGCATGGTGGTGACCCACCCTCCGGTGCTGAACTTCAAGGCATCGGAACCGACCTATCTGATTCGCATTCACAGAGAGACGCTGTTTCAGGAGATGGCGGATGATGCGGAGTTTTCCGCTCAGCTGGTCTATGCCCTCTCCGTCCGACTCATCGACACCATCGAGCAGTCACGGGAGCGGGGGAGTTACAGCGTGCCCTGGCGGGTGTGCAACCTGCTGCTGTCCATGGCCGGGCGATATGGCGTGCCTTATGACGGCAAGGTGCTGATTCAGGAAAAGCTGAGCCAGCAGGCCATGGCCAATGAGCTGCACGCCAACCGGGTGACGGTAGCCCGCGCCATTCGGGAGCTGAAGGATTACGGCCTGGTGGAGTACATCAATGGTTATTACTGCGTCCGCGACATGGCACGGCTGAAAAAACATATGGACTACCTGGAGGTTCTTCCAGGCACAGAATAGGAGAGAATTTTATATGGAACATCAAAACTATCAGAACCCGCCGGTCCCGGCAGGCTTCACCGCCGCAGACGGCAGCTGGGACACCGGCTTTATCATCCGCCGGGAGGCGGACGGCAGCGAGCTGGTATGGGTGCCGGTGCTGGCGCTGGAGGATTCCGGCACGCTGGCAGGCAAGGCGCAGCCCTTCGGCACGCGGGCGTATGGCTACAGCGGCGGCGTTAAGGCGGAGCTGCCCGACGCCCCCCGCCTCCAGGCGGACAGCGTGGAAAAGTACGGCGGCTTCTACCTGACCCGTTACTGTCTGTCCCGTGGGAAGGACGGCGGGCTGCATTCTGTCCCCGATGCCATGCCGCTGACCAACATCAATCAGTTTGACGCGGAGCGGGCGGCCCACACCTTCGCCTCCGGGGAAGGCGTTGCCAGCCATCTGCCCTATGCGGCGGAGATGGATTCAGCGCTGGCCTGGCTGGTGCAA
Source organism: Clostridiales bacterium (assembly GCA_021201515.1). Taxonomy (GTDB): domain Bacteria; phylum Bacillota; class Clostridia; order Oscillospirales; family Oscillospiraceae; genus Onthomonas. Next base: position 4,844 of record JAJQET010000029.1, read on the forward strand.
AACGGCGCAAAACAGGAGGCGGACATTGCGAAAGCAGTGACGATCCGGAACACCCGCGCCCATCAGGACACGGTGACAGCCACCGGCAGCAAGGCGGAGCGCTATGCCCTGGGCTTCTACGACCTGGCCGGTACGGTGGACGAGTGGACCCAGGAGCTGACGGACGGCGCCTTCCTGTGGGGCTGCAACCCCTGCGCCTGGCCCACCACCTCCCGCTGCTACTTCGCCCCCTATGCCTGCTATACTTATACTGGCCTGCGGGCTGCGCTGTACCTGGCCTGACGCAGGTCTGTACGTCCCGCCAGAACAAACAGAAAGTTTCTTTGCAGTCCTCGCTACAGCAGTAGTGAGGACTACTTTTCTTTGCCCGGCCCATGGACTATATTGATAGTGTAAAAGTGTGGACGCAAAATTTGTTAATTTTTAGACAAATATCAGGAGGTAGGAAAATGGTATTACCAAAATTTGAATACCTGACCCCGGCAACGTTGGAAGAGGCAACCATGCTGCTTTCCGAGCTGGGTTCAGGCGCGAAAATCATGGCCGGCGGGACCGACATCATCCCCCCGATGCGGGATAAGGTGCTGAAGGCCGACTATCTGATCGACATCAAGCACATCCCCGGCCTTGAGTACATCACCTATGATGAAACAGAGGGGCTGAAGATCGGCGCGCTGACCAAGCTGTACGACATTCAAACCTCCAAGCTGGTCAAGGAGAAGAACCCCTCCGTCGCCCAGGCCGCCAAGTATGTGGCCTCCACCCAAATCCGCAATAAGGGCACCATGGTGGGCAACATCTGCAACGCCTCCCCGTCCTGCGACACGGCCCCCATCCTGATCGCTCAGAACGCGGCGGTTCAGGTGCATGGCCCGGAGAATGACCGCGTCATCCCCGCCGGTTCCTTCTTTAAGGGCGTGAAAAAGACCTGGCTGGAGCCTAACGAAATCGTCACCGGCCTGGTCGTCCCCCCCGCTGGGCGAGGGCGAGTGCGCCGCTTACATCAAGCACTCCGTCCGTAAGGCCATGGATCTGGCCATCGTGGGCGTGGCAGCCTGGCTGAAGATGGACGGCGCGGTGTGCGTGGACGCCCGCATTGTGCTGGGCGCAGTGGCCATCACCCCGGTGCGGGCTCCCTCTGCTGAAAAAGTGCTGATTGGCAAGGAACTGACCGACGAGGTCATCGCCGAGGCCGGCATCGCCGCCATGAGCGACTGCAAGCCCATCTCCGACGTGCGTGCATCCGCCGAGTATCGTCACGACATGGTGCGGGTCTTTACGAAGCGGGCCGTCAAGAAGGCCCTGGAAGGCTATGGTGAGGAGGACCACATCTGATGAAAAAGATTTTGAGCTTTACGCTGAACGGGGAGCCGGTGCAGGTCATCTGCGAGGACAACCGTTCCCTGCTGGATTTGATTCGGGACGATTTGGGGCTGACCGGCACCAAAAAGGGCTGCGAAGAGGCGGAGTGCGGCGCCTGCACCGTGATGATCGACGGCCGCCCGGTGAACAGCTGCGCCACCCTGGCCCGTGAGGTCGAGGGCTGCGACGTGGTCACGGTGGAAGGCATCGCCCAGAACGGCATGCTGCACCCGATTCAGAAGCAGTTTATTGACAAGTGGGCCTTCCAGTGCGGCTACTGCACGCCGGGCATGATTATGTCCGCCAAGGCGCTGCTGGACAAGAATCCCCACCCCACCGAACTGGAGATTCGGGAGGCCATTGAGGGGAATCTCTGCCGCTGCACCGGTTATGTCAAGATCGTTGAGGCGATCAAGGCCGCTTCCGAGGAAATGGAACAGGAAGGATGGGGTGAAAACGCACAATGAACAGATTTGCCGATAAAGAATACTTCCGCAAGCCGGAAGACTTCCGTTTGATCAGCTCCACCGAAAGCAAGTACACCCATGTGGACGCCTACGAAAAGGTGACCGGCAAGGCCAAGTACGCCGGTGACTTTATGGCCCCCGATATGCTGGTGGCAAAGGTGAAGCACAGCCCCTATGCCAGGGCGAAGATCCTGTCCATCGACACCAGCAAGGCCGAGGCCATGCCCGGCGTGAAGGCTCTCCTGACGGGCAAGGACTTCCCTGTCCGCATTACGGAGGATATTGAGATTCTCTGCCAGGGGCAGGTTCGTATGGTGGGCGACCCTGTGGTGGCCGTCTGCGCCATTGACGAAGAGACCGCCGAGAACGCCTTGGACCTGATCGACGTGGAATATGAGCCGATGCAGGCTGTCCTTGACCCCCTGGAGGCGCTGAAGGACGGCGCCCCCGACGTCCAGGGCTACGGCTATGACAACCACAACATCGGCCCCACCTGCCACCAGGTCGGTACCAATGACGGCAAGGACATCGATGAGGAGTTCGCCAAGGCAGCCTATGTGCAGC
>JAJQET010000117.1 GCA_021201515.1 Clostridiales bacterium
CTGCGCCGACATCACCATCCCCCTGGACCCCCTCCTGACCCCCCAGGACAAGGCCGCCAAATACTATAAGCGCTACACCAAGGCGAAAACCGCCAGCAAGGTGCTGACGGAGCAGATCGCAAAGGGGGAGCGTGAGCTGGACTATTTGGACTCCGTACTGGAGGCGGTACACCGGGCCGAGGGGGAGCGGGATTTGGCGGAAATCCGTCAGGAGCTGGAGGACACCGGCTACCTCCGCAGGACGCAGCAGGGACGCAAGGCCCCGAAGCGGGTGCGCTCCAAACCCATGGAGTTTCACTCCTCCACCGGCTTCCGCATCAGCGTGGGCCGGAACAACACCCAGAACGACGAGCTGACCTGTAAGCAGGCGGGCTTCCGGGACATCTGGCTCCACACCCAGAAGATTCACGGCTCCCATGTCATCATCTGGACGGAGGGCCGGGAGGTGGACGCCCAGACCCTCACCGAGGCCGCCCAGCTGGCCGCCTACTACTCCCAGGCCAGGGAGGGCAGCAATGTGCCGGTGGACTACACCCCCGTCCGCTATGTCAAGAAGCCGGGAGGGGCCAGGCCTGGCATGGTGATCTACACCACCCACAGCACCGCCTACGTCACCCCCGACCCGTCTCTGGCGGAACGGTTGAAGCGGTGAGGCTGCGCTTCAACTGATGTTATGATAGTGGATTCCCCTGCTTTCGCCGCCGTCCCGGCTGAGGACGGCGGCTTTCCTCTGCCATGTTTTAGCACTCTATTCAGTTGATTGCTAAAATCTTCACAAAAGAAACACAGTTCGTTCATGATTTGTTCATAATCCAGGGGTATACTATAGACAAATCAAAGGAGAACCCCCTGAGGGTTCGGAAAGGATGCTTATGATGTATACTTTAGTTTCCAATCGTCACATGAATGACTTTGACCCCATGTATTATGCCACGGAAAATGCCACCATCCCCTTCCGGACGGATTTGCAGGACAATGGCGACAGCTTCACCCTCACCGCAGAGCTGCCCGGCTTTGACCGGGAGGATATCCATCTGTCGGTGAGCGCCGGTGTGCTGACCATCCAGGCCCAGCACAGCGCCAACCAGCAGCGCAACGAAAACGGCTGGGTCCTCCAGGAGCGGCACACCGGCCCCTACCGTCGCACTTTCACCCTGAACGACATTCAGGAGGACGCCATCACCGCCGCCTACAAGGACGGCATCCTGACCCTGAATCTGCCCAAGGCAAAACCGGCAGCGCCCCAGCGCCGGGAGATTGCCATCGGCTGATGGGCCTGTCCCTCGTCCCCCCTCACCGGAGGGCCGGGGGATGACAAATTGCCCTGATGTTAGCACTCACAGCAAACTACTGCTAAGAAATTCTCAAACAAAAACCAATCTATGGGCCTCCCTGAGAGGCCGGAAAGGAAGTATTACTATGTATAACCTGATTACCCGTCGCATGAACGACTTTGACCGCCTTTGGAACACCTTTGACGCCCCCTTTTACGCCGCGGAGGACAGCACCATCCCCTTCCGGGTGGATTTGCAGGACACCGGCGACAGCTTCACCCTGACCGCTGAGCTGCCCGGCTTCGAGAAGGAGGACATCCACCTGTCGGTGGACGCCGGCGTCCTGACCATCAAGGCCCAGCACAGCGCTGACCAGCAGCGCACGAATGGCGGTTGGGTGTTGCAGGAGCGGCACACTGGCTCCTACAGCCGCAGCTTCACCCTGAACGACATTCAGGAGAACGCCATCACCGCCGCCTACAAGAACGGCATCCTGACCCTGACGCTGCCCAAGGCAAGACCGGCCGCGCCCCAACGCCGGGAGATCAACATCTGCTAAGTCGCAAGGGCGCGGAGGGGCCCGTTCCCCTCTGCGCCCTTTTCCTTTGCCAAATAGAATGTGCAGGAGAGAGGTATTGTTATGACTCAGAAAAATTTAACCCAAAAATCCCAGGAGGCCCTGCAATCCGCCCAGGTCTGCGCGGATGAGTACGGCAACTGCCAGATCGAGCAGGCCCACCTGCTTTACGCCCTGTTGGACCAGGAGGGCGGGCTGATTCCCCAGCTGGTGTCCAACATGGGGCCGGACCCGGACAGCCTGAAGGCCGCCCTTCGGGCCCAGATCGAACAGCTCCCCAAGGTCAGCTACGGCAACCGGGAGCAGGGCAAGGTCTATATCGCCAAGGACGTGGACAAGGCCCTCACCGCCGCCGATAAGTCCGCAAGCCAAATGAAGGACGAGTATATCTCGGTGGAGCATCTGTTCCTGGGCCTGCTGGACGCGGCCAACAGCAATTTGAAGAAGCTGTTCCAGACCTATCGCCTGACGAAGGAGAAGGCGCTGGAAGCCCTGTCCAAAATCCGGGGCAACCAGCGGGTCACCTCGGAGACGCCGGAGGACACCTATGACGCCCTGAAAAAGTACGGCACCGACCTGGTGGAGCGGGCCAGGGCCAACAAGCTGGACCCGGTCATCGGCCGGGACGACGAGATTCGGAACGTCATCCGCATCCTGTCCCGCAAGACGAAGAACAACCCCGTCCTCATCGGCGAGCCGGGCGTGGGCAAGACCGCCGTGGTGGAGGGGCTGGCCCAGCGGATCGTCCGGGGGGACGTGCCCAAGAGCTTACAGGATAAGACCATCTTCTCCCTGGATATGGGTGCCCTCATCGCCGGGGCCAAGTACCGGGGGGAGTTTGAGGAGCGGCTGAAAGCCGTCCTGAACGAGGTGAAGAAGAGCGACGGAAAAATCCTCCTCTTCATTGACGAGCTGCACACCATCGTCGGCGCAGGCAAGACGGAGGGCAGCATGGACGCGGGCAACCTGCTGAAACCCATGCTGGCCCGGGGCGAGCTGCACTGCATCGGCGCGACAACGTTAAATGAATACCGCCAGTATATCGAGAAGGACGCCGCCCTGGAGCGGCGGTTCCAGCCCGTGATGGTGAACGAGCCAAGCGTGGAGGACACCATCGCTATCCTCCGGGGTTTGAAGGAGCGGTACGAGGTCTATCATGGCGTGAAAATTCAGGACGGGGCCATCATTGCCGCCGCCACCCTGTCCAACCGCTATATCACCGACCGGTTCCTGCCGGACAAGGCCATCGACCTCATCGACGAGGCCTGCGCCCTGATCCGGACGGAGATGGACAGCATGCCCACCGAGCTGGACGTGATTTCCCGCCGCATCACCCAGCATGAGATTGAGGAGGCCGCCCTGAAAAAGGAGGACGACAAGCTCTCCAGGGAGCGGCTGGCCCAGCTCCAGGAGGAGCTGGCCGAAATGCGGGAGGAGTTCAACGCAAAAAAGGCCCAGTGGGAGAACGAGAAGAACGCCATCACCAAGGTGCAGAAGCTCCGGGAGGACATCGAACAGGCCAAGCAGGACCTGGAGCTTGCCCGCCGGGAGGGCGACTACGGCAAGGCCGGTGAGCTGCAATACGGCAAGCTGCCGGAGCTGCAAAAGGCGCTGGACGCCGAGGAGGCGGTGGCCGCCCAGGGCAAGCGCCGCAGCCTGCTCCGGGACCGGGTGACGGAGGACGAAATCTGCCGCATCATCGAGCGGTGGACGGGCATCCCCGTGGCCAGGCTCCAGGAGAGTGAGCGGGAGAAGCTGCTCCACCTGGACACCATCCTCCACAAGCGGGTCATCGGTCAGGACGAGGCGGTGCAGAGCGTCTGCGAGGCCATCATCCGCTCCCGGGCGGGCATCCAGGACCCCAACCGCCCCATCGGCTCCTTCCTGTTCCTGGGCCCCACCGGCGTGGGCAAGACGGAGCTGGCCAAGACCCTGGCGGAGGCCCTGTTCGACAGCGAGAAGAACATGGTGCGTATCGACATGAGCGAGTATATGGAGAAGTACTCCGTCTCCCGGCTCATCGGCGCCCCTCCCGGCTATGTGGGGTATGAGGAGGGCGGCCAGCTCACCGAGGCCGTCCGCCGGAAGCCCTACTCCGTGGTGCTGTTCGACGAGGTGGAGAAGGCCCACCCCGATGTGTTCAACGTGCTGCTCCAGGTGCTGGACGACGGGCGCATCACCGACAGCCAGGGCCGCACCGTGGACTTCAAGAACACCATCATCATCCTGACCTCCAACCTGGGCAGCCAGATTTTGCTGGACGGCATCGACGATGACGGCAACATCTCGGGCAGCGCCCGGTCAGAAGTGGAGGCCCTGCTGAAGTGCTCCTTCCGGCCGGAGTTCCTGAACCGACTGGACGAAATCGTGTTCTACAAGCCCCTGACCAGGGACAACATCACCGGCATTGTGGACCTGCAGGTGGACGCCCTGAACCGCCGCCTGGAGGACAAGCAGCTCAGCGTGATTCTGACCCCCGCCGCCAAGGACTTCATTGTGGAGGAGAGCTACGACCCCGCCTTCGGTGCCCGGCCCCTCCGCCGGTACGTCCAGCACACGGTGGAAACTCTCATCAGCCGGAGGATTCTGGAGGACGACGTGGCCCCCGGCACCACCATGACTATCGATGTCATGGGCGGGGAACTGGGCGTGCGGTAAACGCAGCCTGAACAGAATATCGGCGCAGGAAAAAGGCGCGGCGGTCATCAGACCGCCGCGCCCTGTTCAGCTTCGTTTGTGGTAGAATTTTCGATAGTACAGCAGTCCGGAGAGTACAGCGGGAATCCCAATCCACAGCAGGAAAATTGTCACTGTCAGCCCTTCAAAGGACTTCATCACAGGAATCCCCAGCAGATAGACCAACACCAGTGGCAGTGAGAGATACCCCAAAATGCGGTGGGCGACAATCCATGTCTCATCATCCGCCACTGTCCAGGGGAGCCGCAGCCCGGTGTGGGAACTGCGGGGCAGCTTCGGCGCAACATTCCCGCCAAACAGCATGACAATGCACACAATGCAGGCGGCCAGCGTTCGCTCCCCCTGCTCGGACAGGGCGATTATTCCCGTTTCCGTCAGCACAATGATTATTGTGCAGCCAACCAGCATGACCACGCTGAACACCGTAACCAACCGCAGGGTATTCAATTTCGGGTGTCCATCGGGCAGGTCGGTCAGCTCACCCAGATGGCGATAGAGTACCGCCACCGCTGCCAACAGCGCCGCCGCCATCAGCAAAAAGCCCGCCATCCGATCAGGAAGTGCCAGCCCAAGTACCAGCGCCGCCACACACAGCAGTCGAATCCAAATCCGCGCCTTACTCCGTTTCACAGGCGTTTCCCCCTTCCTCCGGTACCTTGCCCAGCAGGCCGCTCAGCTCCACATACAGTTCCTCCATAACGGAGAGGTTCAGGGAATAAATGATTTGATTGGCCTTGCGGGTGGCGGTGACAATTTCCGCCCGTTTCAGCACGTCCAGGTGCCTGGAAACGGAGGGCTGAGAGATGTCAAACTGCTCCGCGATTTCCCCGGCGCTGAGATTTTTCCACCGCAGCAAGTGGATGATTTCCCGGCGATAGGGGTTGGCCAGGGCCTGGAAAAAGTCGTCCTTCATATGGTGTGCCCCCTTTTTATATTCTATTATAGCTATATAGCTATAATTTGTCAAGCGCTTGTGCAAAAAAATCGGCCCCCGACCGGTGTTATCCGGGCAGGGGCCGCCGTTACAGTGATTCAGTTTTCTGCTTCACCCGATAAAATGCTCCACCAGTATCCTGACCCCCAGCAGAATCAAAATGATACCGCCGGCCAGCTCCGCACGCTTCTCGTACCGGCTTCCAAAAACATTGCCCACCCGCACGCCGATCATGGACAGCAGGAAGGTGGTGATGCCGATGAGGACGCAGCCCAGCACCGTGTTGGCCAGCACGCTCCAGCTGGCTATCAGCTCCACGTTGACGCAGGTGAAGGTGACCCCCACCGCCAGGGCGTCGATGCTGGTGGCAATGGCCATCATGCACATCTCTCCGGCGGCCAGGCTGTCGCTGGCCTCCTCCGTCTCCTTCCCCAGGGCCTCCCGCACCATGTTGCCGCCGATCAGCAGCAGCAGGCCGAAGGCAATCCAGGGGGCGATGGCGTCAATATATTGCTCAAAGCGGCTGGACAGAACGTAGCCGATCATGGGCATCAGAAACTGGAACCCGCCGAACCAGGTCCCTACAATGAGCTGGGCCTTTAACGTCAGCCTGTTCAGGGCCAGGCCCTTGCAGACGGAGACAGCGAAGGCGTCCATGGACAGCCCTACGGCCAACAGCAACAGCGACAGTAAATCCATTTGAAATTCCTCCAGTGGGGGCGGCGGGGCGCAGAAAAGCGGCGGGCAAGGCTGCCCGCCGCTGGCGTTGAGGACGAAAAAACAGACCCATTGCGCGGCAAAAGCAGCACATGAGTCTCATCATTGAGGAGGCAAGCCAGGCGCTCATCACACCAGTATGTTGACTTGCCGCGCCCGTGGGCGCCGACTACTCCCTCATATCTTGTAGCTGATTATAACAGCTTTCCTCACAGTTAGTCAACGATAACTTCGATTTTCCCTCATTTTTGCAACCCTTTGTCCAAAAAAACGGTTGACAAATCGGGAAGTTGATGGTACCTTAAAGGTAGCCATATGACTGACGGAAGTGGATGGAACCACAGGGAATATGGCGGGAACAGTGCCGACCGTCTGGGCCAATGTGGTCTGGGGGCTGGCTTTTTCTGTTTCAGGAACGCCGCAGCGCCTCAGACAGTCACTTATGATGAGAAAGGTGGAGCCTCCCATGAAAACCGATATTGAAATCGCACAGAGTACTGAACTCTATCCCATTGACCAGGTGGCCCGGCAGGCCGGTTTTGACCCCGACCTGCTGGAGCATTATGGTAAGTACAAGGCAAAGATTGACATCTCCTCTCTGAAAGACGCCCCCCGGAAGGGCAAGCTGATTCTGGTCACCGCCATCAACCCCACCCCCGCCGGGGAGGGAAAGACCACCACCTCCGTGGGCCTGGCGGACGCCCTCTCCCTGCTGGGCAAAAAGACCCTCCTGTGCCTCCGGGAGCCCTCTCTGGGGCCGGTGTTCGGCATCAAGGGGGGCGCGGCCGGAGGCGGTTACGCCCAGGTCATCCCCATGGAGGACATCAACCTCCACTTCACCGGCGACTTCCACGCCATCGGCGCGGCCAACAACCTGCTGGCCGCCATGCTGGACAACCACA
>JAJQET010000274.1 GCA_021201515.1 Clostridiales bacterium
TTTTCTACACCCCCCCCACACCCCGGGGGGGGGGCCCTTCCCCGGGGGGGGGGGGGGGCGGGGCCGGCGGGGGGCCACGCTGGGGTGCCCGGGGGGCGGCCAAGGGCCGCCCCTACAGAAAAGCAAAGATTTAGACTTCACGCTCTACTACTGCGTAGGAAAACCGCAGCGTTCCTCTGAGCGAAAAACGTGGCGGGACAGTTGGGAGGGTCAGATTTCCATGCGACCATCTCACCTTCTGCGCCGCCTGCCGTTGTATCCGCCGGTGCGCCGCCTGCCCCGATAGCCCCGGCTGCGCCTGCGCCGCCGTGTGACCCCCAGCCGGATCAGCAGCAGGGCCAGCAGCAGCACCACGACCACCGCCAGCACCAGGAGGTATTTCCCGATGCCGCCGTCCTGTTCGTCGGAGGCCTCCGGGGCGGCTTCGGAGGATGCCCCATCCCATTCCGTCTCGTCCTCCGCCTCGGGGTAGAGGTAGCTCTGGGCGGCGTCGGTGGAGGTGTCAAAGGTCACCGACACCCGGCCCGCCTCCGTGTCTCCGTCCTGCACCACCAGGTAGCCAAAGACGCCGCCGGTCCGGTCAGCCTCCTCCTCAAAGAAAACGGTGAACTCCTCCGCCCCGGCGGAAACCAGCAGGGTGTAGCCGCTGTCATAGGCGCAGTCCAGGGTCTTGTAAAGGGACAGATCCTCCGCGCTCAGGTCTGCGGTGATGTCATAGTCCTCCAGGGGGGTGGCATAGTCCACCTGCTCAAACCCCCACTCGTACAGGGCTTCGGTGTCCTTATAGTGGTTCCCGCTGCCGGTGTCGTTCAGGATGATGCACAGCAGTTCCACCCCGTCCTTGGCCGCAAAGCTGGCCAGGGTGGCGTTGGCGGCGGTGGTGTAGCCCGTCTTGCCCCCCTCTGCGTACTCGTAGTAGTACTCATGGGTGGAGTAGATCATTTTAAAGTGGTTCCAAAGCTCGATCTCGGTATACAGGGTGTCCCGGTCCGCGATGGTGTAGGTCTTGCTGCCGGAGATGGTGCGGAAGGTCTCATAGTGGAGGGCCTCCTCCAGAATCAGCGCCATGTCGTGGGCGGTGGTGTAATGCTCCTCATCCGGCAGGCCGTTGGCGTTGGTGAACTGGGTGCCGGTGCAGCCCAGCTCCTGGGCACGCTGGGTCATCAGGGCGGCAAATTCCTCCACGCTGCCGGAGCCGTGCTCCGCCAGGGCGGTGGCCGCCTCGTTGGCGGACACCAGCAGCATGGCGTACAGGGTCTCCTCCACGGTCAGCAATGCCCCGGCGTCGATGCCTGCGGTGCTGCTGCCCGCCTCGGTGCCGTACACCGCGTTGTCGGAGAAGGTGACGATGTCATCCAGCTCGCAGTTCCCCAGCACCAGCAGGGCGGTCATGATTTTGGTGATGCTGGCGGGGTAGAGCTGTTCGTCCGCGTTCTTTTCATACAGCACCGTGCCTGTGGTCACGTCCATCAGCACCGCCGCCCCGGCCTGGATGTCCGGCGCGTCCGACAGCTCCTCCGTCAGATAGGTGCCCGTCAGAACTGTGTCCTCCGTCCGGTCAACGGCAAAGGCCGTACCGGCGCAGCAGGCCGCCAGCATCAGCGCCAGCAGCAGGGAGATTGCCCTCTTGATTCCGTTCATATCCTTCCATCCCTTCTCTGTCGTTCGTGAAATCCTGGCGAAAAGCCGCACAGGCGGCGCTCCGGCCGGATTCCTGTGCGGCTCTGCCTGCCGCCGGGGCGGCGGGCAGCTGCGGTGATTCCACTGTGTTACTGTAAATAGGCTGCGCTGACGTAGCCTGTCCAGGTGGTGCCGGAGGCCGTGTAGGACACCTGGTACCAGGTGCCATTACTTGTATCCAACACTGTCACCTCTGCGCCGCCGGGCAGCACCGTCACCACGTCATAGTCGGTGCCCGGGCCGGAGCGCAGGTTCAGGGAGCAGGCGGTGGTGGCGGTGGACGAGGCGTCGGCGGCATCGCTGTCCGTGGTCAGGTAGGAGGCGCTGACGTAGCCCGTCCAAGTGCTGCCGGAGGCTGTGTAGGACACCTGATACCAGGTGTCGCTCGTCTTGTCCAGCACCGTCACCTCTGCGCCGCTGGGCAGCACCGTCACCACGCTGCAGCTGGTGCCCGGGCCGGAGCGGAGGTTCAGCGCCGCCGTGGTGACGGCGGTCTCACCGGAAATGCTGTTGCTGCTGGAGCTGCTGCTGTTGCTGCCGGAGCTGCTGGAGTTGTCGCCGGCGGTCAGGTAAGCGGCACTGACGTAGCCCGTCCAGGTTGTCCCGTCGCAGGTGTAGGATACCTGATACCAACTCTCGTTGGTCTTGTCCAGCACCGTGACGGTGTCCCCCTTGGGGATGACGGTGACCACACTGTAGTCGGTGCCCGCGCCGGAGCGGAGGTTCAGGGCCGCCGTGGTGACGGCGGCCTCGCCGGAAACGCTGTTGCTGCTGTTGTCAGAGCCGCTGTCGCTGACGGTCAGATAGGCTGCGCTGACGTAGCCCGTCCAGATGGTTCCGGCGCTGTTGGTGTAGGACACCTGATACCAGGTGTCATCCGTCTTGTCCAGCACCGTGACGGTTTCCCCCTTGGGGATGACGGTGACCACACTGTAGTCGGTGCCCGCGCCGGAGCGGAGGTTCAGGGCCGCCGTGGTGACGGCGGCCTCGCCGGAGATGCTGTTGCTGCCGGAGAGGAGGCCGTTGCTGTCAGAGCCGCTGGAGGCGCTGCCGCCCACCGCTGCGCTGACCACGGAGGAAAAGCCGCTGTAGATGGGGATGTAGCCGCTGTTGCTGTAGGCCCGCACCTTATAGTAATAGGTCGTGCCGTCCTCCAGGCCGGTGTCCTCGTAGGACAGATTGCTGGCTGACACCGTTTTCACCTTGGAGAAGCCGCTGCCGGAAGAGGTGGAGCGGTAGATCTGGTAATGGGTGGCCCCCTCCACCGCAGACCAGCGCAGGGTCAGGCAGCCGCTGTCGCCGGCGGTGACGGTGACCGTCCCCATGCTCCCGATGTCATCCATGTAATAGAAGTCGCAGTCCACGGCGGTGTCGATGCCGTCCACCTCGCCCACGTCGGTGTACTGCCAGAAGTCATAGTCCAGACTGCTGGAGGTGGACGTGTTGTAGCGGGCCACCCAGCAGCCGTAGTCCTCCAGCTGGGTCAGGTCGAACAGGTCCCCCAGCACGCCGGTGCTGCCGTAGTAATAGGCGGTATAGCCCTGGGCCTCCACCGCCTCCAGCCAGGCCAGGGCGTTGGCGGTGGCCTTGGCGGCGCTGAGGCCCTTGGTGCGGCTGTCGGAGACCTTTTCCAGGTCATAGACCACCGGCAGGGTGATCATATCCTGATACGGCTCCAGCAGGGACAACGTCATGGCCGCCTCCTGCTCCGCCTCCTCCACCGTCAGGGCCTGGGAGAAGTAGTAAATGCCCACGGCGATGCCGGCGTCATAAGCGCCCTGGATGTTTTCCGCAAAGCGGGTGTCCTCTACCATGTGGAAGTCGTCAGCGGTGCCGGTATAGCCGCAGCGGATGAACACAAAGGTCACGCCGTCGGCGGCCACGGCCTCCCAGTCGATCTCCGACTGCCAGTGGGACACGTCGATGCCCATCAGCACAAGGCTGTCCGAGAAGCGGCTGGCATGGGTGTAGGTGGACCCGGTGTAGGGGCTGAGGGTGGTGGAGCCGCTGCTGGACGCGGTCAGGTTGGCCGCCACCGCCGTCGTGTCGATGGCCGCCTCCTCCAGCACGCCATTGTCCATCATGCGGACGTAGAGGGGGTCGTCCTCCGGGGAAGAGGCGTCGTATTCCTCCACATAGTCCTCCAAGGCCTCCTGGCTCAGGGCGGCCGTCTGCGGGCCGTCCGCCTCCGTCCGGTCGGCCGCCTGCAGACCCGTGGCCCACAGCGCCGCCGTCGCCGCGATTCCAATCGTCAGTGCCCCCAGGGCCGCGAAAAAACGCAGCCCCTTTTCTTTATGTTCCATCGGATGTACGCCGTTCCCTTCCTGCAAAATCAGACTCATTATAGCATACTTGCCACCTGTTTGAAAGCCTTTTTTCGCGTTTTTGTCAGGAATTTTTTTCCTTTTCTTCGGTTTTGCACACACTTACGGAAAGATGATTCGCCGAATGGGGCAGCCCCCGGACGCACGCTGTGCGCCCCTGCCAGAGCGTGAAGCCTGAATCTTCACTTTTCTGTAGGGGCGGCCCTTGGCCGCCCGGGGTAAGCAGGCGGTTTTTGCGGGCGGCCAGGGGCCGCCCCTACACACAGATGCAAAAATCGGAAATTTTCCTGTCTGAACCGTATTGCAGGCAGTTCCAGAGGAAAACACGAAAAAAACAAAAAAAGCCCCTTCCCCGCCATTGGCGGCCGAAGGTGCCTGTGCCGTCCGGCAGCCCCGGGAGCCCCACTCAGCGCTCGCTGGGGTGCCGGACATCCTCACCATAGATCAGATCGTCCAGGTCAGGAACCGTGTAATAATGCAAGAAAATCCCTCCTTTCTGTGGGCGGATGTGGGGGCGCGTCAGACGATGCGCTGGGCCTTGTGAACGCCGGTGATGCAGAAGCCCACCCACTGGGCGATGCTGACGGCGTGGTCGCCGAGGCGTTCCAGGTATTTGATTATCATCAGGTAGTCCAGGGCATAGTCCACAGCCTCGGTCTGGGCGGCGATGTGCTGGGCCAGTGCGCTGCGGATAGAGAGAAACTCCTTGTCCACAACGTCGTCATAGTCGATGACCTCCTGGGCCAGCTGGGAGTCCAGGGTGCGGAAGGCCAGGATGGACCGGGTGACCATGCGCCTGGCGTTGGCGGCCATCTCCACGATGTCGGTGTGGAGGCTGTCCTGGGTGAAGCGGCTGCTCTCCATATGCTGCAAAATGTCCGCCATGTCCGCGGCGAAGTCCCCGATGCGGCGGATGTCCTCCACGATCTCCAGGGAGGTGCTGACCTTCCGCAGGTCGGAGGCCACCGGCTGCTGCCGCAGCAGCAGGGTCATGCACTGGTGCTCCACGTCCCGCTCCAGCTGGTTCAGCTGCTCCTGCAGGTGGGGAATCTCCTCCAGAAGCTGGGGGGGTGCCGTTGGTGAAGGTCTCCAGGGCCAGGTTCAGGGCCTGCTGGGCCATCACCCCCATGTCCTCCAGGGTGCGGTCCAGGTTTTTCAGCTCCCAGTCGTAGGCTGCGCGATTGCTCATTGATAGTCCTCCCATTCGTCCCATTCATCCCAGCCGTCCCATCCGCTGCCGGAATCCGCCAGGGGCATGGCGCCGATTTGAATGAAATTGTCTCTGCCGTTGACGCTGATGTTGCGAATCAGCCAGCGCCGTACCTTGTTCCAGAGCTTTCTCATAAGAATACCTCCCTGTCATTAGCCGAAGCGGCCGGTGATATAGTCCTCTGTACGCTTGTCGCAGGGGGTGGAGAAGATGCGGGACGTATCGCCCATCTCCACCAGTTCACCCAACAAGAAGAAGGCGCACTTGTCGCTGATACGGGCGGCCTGCTGCATATTGTGGGTGACGATGACCACGGTGTAGTTCTTTTTCAGCTCGCTCATCAGCGCCTCGATCTTCATGGTAGAGCCGGGGTCCAGGGCGGAGGTGGGTTCGTCCATCAGCAGCACCTCCGGCTTCACCGCCAGGGCGCGGGCGATGCACAGCCGCTGCTGCTGGCCGCCGGAGAGGCCCAGGGCGGACTTTTTCAGCCGGTCCTTCACCTCGTCCCACAGGGCGGCGCCACGGAGGGATTCCTCCACCAGCTCGTCCAGCTTGGCCCGGTTCTTGATGCCGTGAATCTTCGGGCCGTAGGTGATATTGTCATAGATGGACATGGGGAAGGGGTTGGCCTTCTGAAAGACCATGCCCACCTGCCGCCGCAGCTCGTTCACGTCCTGCTCCCTGGCGAAGATGTCGTTGCCGTGGAGCCTCACCTCGCCCGTCACCCTGACGCCTTCCACCAGGTCGTTCATCCGGTTCAGGGTTTTCAGGAAGGTGGACTTGCCGCAACCGGAGGGGCCGATGAAGGCGGTAATCTCCCGCTCGCCGATGTTCATGTCGATGCCCTTCAGCGCCTGGAAGCTGCCGTAGTACAGCTCCAGGTTGCGGGTGGTGATAATGGGGGCAGTCTCAGTCATCTTCTGTTCGTCCATAGAGGTATCTTACCCTTTCTTCAGCTTTTGCTTTGCCAGTTTTGCCAGGAAGTTGATGATGAGCACCAGAAGCATCAGGATGGCGGCGATGGCGAAGGCCAGATCCACCTCGCCGTACTCCTGATAGTACACATACAGCATGACGCTCAGGGAGCCGCTGCTGGTGCCCAGGGCCTGGAGGTAGTTGGTCACCAGCTTGTAGCCGGTGCCGGCGGTGTAGAGCAGGGCCGCGCTCTCCCCCACGATTTTGCCCACGGACAGGATGGCGCCGCCCACCACGCCGTCCAGGGTGCAGGGGAGAACGATGGTCCAGATGGTGTGCCATTTGGTGGCCCCCAGCCCCACGGAGCCTTCCCGGTAGGATTGGGGCACGGTTTTCAGCGCCTCCTGGGTGGTCCGCAGGATGTTGGGGAGAATCATAATGGACAGCGTCAGGGAGCCGGCCAGAATACCGGAGCCGAACTTCAGTCCCTGGACAAAGACCATCATGCCCACCAGACCGTAGATGATGGAGGGGATGCCGGAGAGGCTCTCTGCGGCGAACTCAATGACCCGCACCAGCCGCCGGTTTTTGGCGTACTCCGTCAGGTAAATCGCGCCGCCGATGCCTAGGGGCAGGGCGATGACCAAGGTGGTCAGAATCAGGTAGACGGTGAAGATGATGTTGGGCAGGATGCCGATGGTGCCGTTGATGGCGCTGCGCTGGGTGGTCAGCAGCTCCACCGTGATGTAGGGCAGGCCCCGCACCATGATGTAACCGATCAGCCCCACCAGCAGCGCCACCGTCAGAACGACGCAGACCCAGATAATGGCTTTGACGGCGTTATTCCACGCCCTTCTTGAGCTGCTCATTTCTGATCGTCGTCCCCTTTCTTCAGCAGGCGGCCCATCGCCGTGTTGATGAGCATGAT
>JAJQET010000060.1 GCA_021201515.1 Clostridiales bacterium
ATCCCTGGCTCCCCGGCTGTCTGGAGCTCAGCGGTACGGGAGATTTGGAGGGACTGGATGCCTTCCGCCGGGGGGACTTCTTCGTCCAGGATGTGGCGGCGCGGCTGGCGGTGCTGACGGCGGAGCCAAAGCCGGGGATGCAGGTGCTGGACTGCTGCGGCGCACCGGGAGGGAAGACCTTCTCCGCCGCCCTGCTGATGGGGGACGAGGGCAGGATTCTGTCCTGCGACATCCACCCCGGCAAGGTGAAGCTGATACGCAACGGGGCCCGGCGGCTGGGACTAAACAGCGTGGAGCCCCGCCTGCAAAACGCAAAAGAGTTTGACCCTGCACTGGAAGGGGCCTTTGATTTGGTGATTGCCGACGTCCCCTGCTCCGGCCTGGGCATCATCCGGAAGAAGCCGGATATTCGTTACAAAGACCCGGAGCAGCTCACCGGGCTGCCCCAGGTGCAGCGGGCGATTCTGGACAACGTCAGCCGGTATGTGAAGCCGGGGGGCGGCCTGCTCTACGCCACCTGCACTGGGCTGAAACGGGAGAATGAGGACGTGGTGACGGGCTTCCTTGGGTCGCACGGCGACTTTGCGCCGGAACCTCTCCGACTGCCGGAGCCCATCGGCCAGGTGGAGGCGGGGATGCTGACCCTCTGGCCCCACATCCACGGCACAGACGGCTTCTTCATGGCAAAGCTGCGCCGGAGGGAAAGGAGCGAGGACAGGTGACAGACATCAAATCCCTGAGCAGGGCAGAGCTGTCCGCCCTGGTGGCGGAGCTGGGGGAACCAGGCTTCCGCGCAAAGCAGATCTTCACCTGGCTCCAGAAGGGCGTGGAAGGTTTTGACGAGATGACCAACCTCCCGAAATCCCTGCGGGGGAAGCTGGCAGAGCGCTGCACTCTGACTGTGCCGGTGGCGGAGCGAAAGCAGGTCTCCCAGCTGGACGGCACCATCAAATATTTGTGGCGGCTGGCCGACGGAAATTGCATCGAAACGGTTATCATGCGCTATCAACATGGGAATACTGTCTGTGTCTCCTCCGAGGTGGGATGCCTGATGGGCTGCGCCTTCTGCGCCTCCACGGTGGGGGGACTGGTGCGGCGGCTCACCCCGGCGGAGATTCTGGATCAGGTGATCTTCTCCCAGAAGGACTCTGGACTGCCCATCTCCAACATCGTGCTGATGGGCATTGGCGAGCCTATGGACAACCTGGACGCGGTGCTGCGCTTTCTGGAGCTGGTAAACGACCCGGAGGGGCTGAACATCGGGATGCGGCACATCTCCCTGTCCACCTGCGGCATTGTGCCGGGGATTCAGCGGCTGGGGGAGCTGGATTTGCAGCTGACCCTGTCCGTCTCCCTCCACGCCCCGGACAACGAAACCCGGAACCGGCTGATGCCGGTGAACCGGGCCTACCCGGTGGAGGAACTGTTCGCCGCCTGCCACCGCTATTTTCAGGAGACGGGACGGCGCATCAGCTTTGAATACGCCATGATCGACGGGGTGAACGACCACGACTGGCAGGCCGACCTCATCGTAAAGCATCTGAAGGGGATGCCGGGCCATGTGAACCTGATTCCCCTGAACGATGTGCGGGAGAGCCCGCTGAAACCCTCCAGGCGGGTGGCCGCCTTCCAGAAGCGGCTGGAGCGCCAGGGGGTCACCGCCACCGTCCGCCGGAAGCTGGGGGGCGACATCGACGCCTCCTGCGGCCAGCTCCGCCGGAAAACACTCAACCTGGAAGATAAAGCATGACCCCGAGTGAGCAATCAAATCAGCGCCCATCTGCTCCGCACTGCGCCGGAGCAGGCCGAACATAGACAGCGCAGGGAAATGGACGGGTACGCATGAACATATATGGAATCACAGACCAGGGCAGGGTCCGAACCCAGAATCAGGACGCCTTTTATGAATGGACGGACGGTGCATACGCTGTTTTGCTGGTCTGTGACGGCATGGGCGGGGCCAAGGCCGGGAACGTGGCCAGCACCCTGGCGGTGCAACAGTTTGCCGAGGCCATCGCCCGGTCCCACGGCGTCGTGCAGGAGCGGCTCCGGGACGCCCTGGCCCAGGCCAACGAGGCGGTCTATACCCGCTCCCGCCAGGATGCGGCCTGTCAGGGGATGGGCACCACCCTGGTGGCGGCCTTCGCCGGAGAGGGCAAGGCGTACTTCATCAACGTGGGGGACAGCCGGGCCTATCTTCTGACCCCCGACCGCATCCGTCAGGTGACCCGGGACCACTCCCTGGTGGCGGAGCTGGTGGAGTGCGGCAGGCTCACAGAGGAGGAGGCCCGCTTCCATCCCAACCGCAATGTGATCACCCGGGCGCTGGGTACGGCCCGGAATGTGATCGGCGACGTCTTTGAGGCGGAGCTGGGCGAGGGAAGCAAGCTGCTGCTGTGCAGCGACGGGCTGAGCAATCTGGTGACGCCGGAGGAAATGCTGCAAACCGCCATGACGGAGGACAGTGTCGCAAGCTGCTGCACACGGCTGGTGGCGATGGCGCTGGAACGGGGCGCGCCGGACAACGTGACCGTGGTCATGCTGGACAATGCGCCGGAAAGCGTCTGAGAGACAGGAGGATTCGATATGGATGAATACATAGGAAAAATGCTGGATGACCGCTATGAGATACTGGACGTCCTGGGTGTGGGCGGCATGGCGGTGGTCTACAAGGCGAAATGTCATCGTCTGAACCGCCTGGTGGCGGTGAAGATACTGAAGCCGGAGCTGGCGGAGGACGAGGAGATTCGCAGCCGTTTCCATGACGAGTCCCAGGCGGTGGCCATGATGAGCCATCCCAACATTGTCAACGTCTACGACGTGAACCAGACAGAGGGCATCGAATATATTGTCATGGAGCTGATCGAGGGCATCACCCTGAAGCAGTATATGAAAAAGCGGGGGGCCGCCCTGAACTGGCGGGAAGCCCTCCACTTCAGCACCCAGATTTTCCAGGCCCTGAAACACGCCCACAGCCGGGGCATCGTCCACCGGGACATCAAGCCCCAGAACATCATGGTGCTGCGGGACGGCAGCGTGAAGGTGGCCGACTTCGGCATCGCCCGCATCTCCGACTCCCAGCGCACCATGACCACGGAGACCCTGGGCAGCGTCCACTATATCTCCCCGGAGCAGGCCAAGGGCAGCGACATCGACGGCCGCAGCGACCTGTACTCCGCCGGTGTGGTGCTCTACGAAATGCTGACGGGCCGCCTGCCCTACGAAGGGAACTCCGCCATCTCGGTGGCGTTGCAGCACATCAACTCCATCCCCCTGTCCCCCAGGGAGCTGGTGGAGGACATTCCGGTGGGCATCGAGCAGATCACCATGAAGTGCATGGCCCCCAACCGGGATCTCCGCTACAACAACGCGGATGAAGTGCTGGCCGACCTGGACGCCTTCCGCAAGAACCCGGACATCGTCTTCCCCTATGAAAACCCCTGGATTCCCGGCGACAACGATGTCACCGTCCTGCATATGCCGGCGGTGACGGAGGCCGGGGCCGTGGCCGGCGCGGCGGCGGGAACACAGGGAACCGCCGGGGCAGAACCCCTGCCGGAGGGCACAGGGGATGAGGAGGACGACGAGGACGATTCCTCCAGAAATAAGCGGCTGGCCATCATCCTTGGCACGGTGGCGGTGATTCTGCTGGTGATTGTCCTGCTGTTCTTCCTGGTGTGGCGGAACCTGCTCTCCGACGTGATGGGGACGACGGAGACCTATGAGGTGCCCTCCCTCCTGGGCATGACCCCGGGGGAGGCGGAGGAATACCTGCTGGAAAACGAGGACTACAGCGGGCATTTCACCATCACCGTCAGCGAGGAGACGGTGTATGATGTGAACTATGAAATCGGGCAAATCGCTGCTCAGACGCCGACAGGCGGCACCACCTCCAAGAGCGAGGTGACGGAGATTACCGTCACCCTCTGCGCTGAGGAGGAAGAGGAGGAGACCATGGTGATGCCCAACATCATCGGTGAGAACTACAGAGAGTGGGCATCGAAGCTGGAGGATGAGTACAACGTCATTGTCAAGTACGACGCCCGCACCTCCGACGATTACGAGGAGGACGAAATCATCTCCACCGACCCTGTGGCAGGGGAGACCCTTACCGCCGGGCAGAGCGTCATGCTGTACTACAGTAAGGGGCCAGCGGTGAAGAAGGTGACCATGATCTCTGTGGAGGGGCTGACCCAGGAGCAGGCCGAGACCAAAATCACAGAGCTGGGGCTGACCGTGGGTGAAATCGTCACCGTGGACAGCAACATGGCCAAGGGCACCGTGGTGTACCAGAGCATTGCCACCAACACCGAGGTCAATGTGGGTACAGCGGTGAACCTCCAGGTCAGCGCAGGCCCGGCGGAGACGAACGATGACGACACCATCACCACCGAGGATCCAGACAGCGACGACACCACCGGCTCCGAAACGGGGGATTCCGACCAGCAGAACGACACCGGCGGCGATGACACCACCAATTCGGACACCGGAAGCAGCGACGGCGATACCGGCGGCGACGACACCACGGGCAGCGATACCGGCAGCACCGGGGGCAGCGGAGACACCGGCAGCAGCGGTGAGGATACCGGCAGCGAGGAGGAAACCCTCCACTACGTTGTCATCACCATGCCGGAAGGCCGCACCGAGGATTCCTATGTGGTGGTCACGGTGAACGGCTCCGTCCTCTATGAGGGGGCCATTGAGCCGGAAAACGGCCGGGTGACCCTGACCATCTCCGGTAATGTGGAGAGCGTTTCCGTCACCCTGGACGGCGAGGACTATACGAACTTTACGGTGTCATGACAGGACTGATTATCAAAGCGCTCAGCGGCTTCTACGATGTGGACTGCGGCGGGCAGGTGTACCGGTGCAGGGCCAGAGGGAAGTTCCGCTATGAAAAGGTCTCCCCGCTGGTGGGGGACCGGGTGGAGATCACCCCCACCGAGGCCGGCTGCGGCCGGCTGGACAAGATTCTGGAGCGGCGCAACTGCTTCCAGCGCCCGGCGGTGGCCAATATGGACCAGATGGTGCTGATCGGAGCCAACGTCAACCCGGTGCCAGACCCCTTCCTCATGGACCGGGTGGCGGCCCTGGCCGAACTGAACGACTGCGAGCCCATCATCGTGCTGAATAAGTGCGACCTGGACCCCTGCGACGAACTGTATCAGCGGTTCCGGCAGGCAGGCTTCCAGACCCTGCGGGTCAGCGCCCACACCGGGGAGGGGGTTCCTGAACTTGGGGCGCTGATTGCGGGGAAGACGGTGGTGTTCACCGGCAACTCCGGCGTGGGGACGTCCTCCCTGCTGAACGCCCTGGAGCCGGAGTTTGGCATCCCCACCGGGGAGGTCAGCGAGAAGCTGGGCCGGGGGCGGCACACCACCCGCCATGTGGAGCTGTTCCGGCTGAAAAACGGGGCAATCGTCGCGGACACGCCGGGCTTCGCCGCCTTTGACACCGAGACGGAGGAGCTGTTGGATAAGGAACGGTTGGCCTGGGCCTTCCGGGAGTTCCGGCCCTACCTGGACCGGTGCCGGTATGTGGGCTGCGCCCATGTGAAGGAGAAGGGCTGCGCCATCCTGGCGGCGGTGAAGGAGGGAGAAATCTCCCGCTCCCGCCACGACAGCTATGTGCGGCTGTACCAGACGGCGAAGGAGCACAACAGCTGGGAACAGACAAAACGTTAGAGGAACGCCATACAAGTCCGCGGCAGCGATTTGTATGGCGTTTTCCAGCAGGAGGGACAGGTATGAAAACAAGCAAACGGGCGGTGATCTTCGGTTCCGCCCCCTGCGAGGACTGGGGCTTTCTGGCCCATTACCTGCGAGGCGGGGAGTGGGTCATCGCGGCGGACGGCGGCAGGCGGCTGGCCCAGGCTGCCGGGCTGACCCCTGACTGGTATGTAGGGGACGGCGACTCCGGCGGCTGGCCGGAGGGGCTGGAATCGGTGGTGCTGCCGGAGGAGAAGGACGTCACCGATTTGGAGGCCGCCATTTCGCTGGCCTTCCGGCTGGGCTGTGACGAGCTGCTGCTGACCGGCTGCACCGGTGGGCGGTTTGACCACTATCTGTCCAACTGTTACCTGCTGGAGCAGATTCATGACCGGGGCGGCCGGGGTCTGCTGGTGGATGGGATGAACGAGATTTGCTACCTCACCGCCGGGCGGACGGTGGTGGAGAACGACCCGCCCTACCGGTATCTGGGTCTGCTGCCACTGGACAGGGTGCTGAAAAGCGTCTCTATCCACGGGACGAAGTATGTGCTGGATGGGGTGGACGTGCCCAGAGGGGGAACGCTGACCGTCAGCAATGAGATTCTGCCCGGCGGCCCGGCGGAGCTTTCCATCGGGGCGGGGTGCGCCCTGCTGGTGCGGAGTGTGCCGCAGTTTTAGGGAACCGAAGGAGGAAACTCAGATGAAAAGAAAATGGCTTCAAACGGTGGCGGGCATTCTGGCGGGCACGCTGCTGGGCACCGCGTTAATTATGGTGTACAGGATAGGGTCGGAAGGGATGTACCTCATCGGCATACCGGATGCAGAGGAGGTTCAGCGGGTCACGATTGCATACCCGGCCGTCACAGAGGAGGAGAAGGTGCTGACGGATGCGGAGGACATCGAGCTTGCCATCCAGCTGTCCGGATTCCTGAAATACGAACTCTTTTCGGAGGCAGACGCAGACGGTAAACCGCTGGTGACCGTTACTTATGACATGGCGAGCGGTGAAACAGTCACTGTCTCCGCCAATCGGGACACCGTCTGGTGGAAGGGCGAAGCCCATGCCATCAAGGAGGAGGACACCTTTCTCAATGTAACGGAAGCGTTGTTTTTCCAGTCAGAGATGGTGGGAGGGTAAAGAAACTACGTTTTGCCCTCCGGGATGGAAGCTCCCTGGATAAGGATAGGTTATGGCCCGTTCATGCAAAAAACAATAGATAACTGCGCTTTTTGATTCGGAGTTGTGACCTTGCTGTTCAGGCAGATGTTATCTGTCGTTGGACAATAAAATTGCCGCCCGTTCCGCCGTAAGGCATAGGGAGCGCAGCGGAAATGCCG
>JAJQET010000163.1 GCA_021201515.1 Clostridiales bacterium
GAGGAGCCGGAGGCCACAGCGGCCACGGCGGGTCTGCAGGCCGGCGCCGGCGTGGCCGAAATTGATTTTACGCACCTGTTTGACGAGGAGAACGGAGGGCCCATCGAGGGCTTCTACGGCGTCGCGGACAACCCCCGCGCCAGAGTTCTGCTGCTGGAGACGGATGAGCGGGTGGCCATCGTCTCGGTGGAGCTGGTCAACTGCCCGGATGAGGGCATCCAGCTCTGCAGGGAAATTGTGAGCGAGATCACGGATACGCCCGTCGAGAATGTCTGGGTCCACGCGACCCACGCCATCACCACCCCCCACAACCCCATGATGATGCCCCCCTTCGCCCGTCCGGAGGGCGCGGAGCGTATCGGCGCCCTGCACCGGGAGGCGGTGCTGGCGGCGGCCCGCCAGGCGGCGGAGCAGGCGGCAGCCTCCCTCCAGCCCGTGACGGTGGGCTGCGCCTCCGGCCAGTGCGCCGTCAACTGCAACCGGGATGAGGAGACCCCCTCCGGCTGGTGGATCGGCCGGGGCGGCAGCCAGGAGGCAAATCAGGAGATGACGGTGCTGCGCTTCTCCAATGAGGCAGGACAGCCTGTGGCCTTCTGCGTCAGCTACGCCCTGAAAACCTGCGCCATCGACAACGCCGGGATGGAGGAGAACCTCCGCCTGGTGTCCTCCGATGTGGCGGGCAAAGCCTGTCAGCTGATGGAGGCGCAGTACGGCGTCCCCACCCTGTTCCTGATGAGCGCGGCGGCCAACCATGTGCCCAGAGAGACCGCCCTTTGGGATGAGGTGCAGCCAGACGGTACAGTGAAAACGGTAGACAAGGGCGTGGAGTACGGCCTGACCCTGGTGGATGCTCTGGGAGCGGAGATGGGCAGCGACGCCGTCGCCATTGCGGCCCGGGCCGACGCGGGGAACTGCCCCGCCCGGCTGAAAACCGCCTGCACCTCTTTCCCCTGGCAGGCCATGGGCCGCATCGAAAAGGCCCCCACCCTGGGGATGGACTACCCTCTGGAGGAGGGCCAACGGCAGGTGAATGTGTCCGCCCTGACCTTTGGGGACTATGCCTTCGTCTTTGGCAAGGCCGAGATGAACCAGCCCACCCAGCAGGCCATTCAGGCCGCCTCCCCCTATCCCCACACCTTCCTGGTGACCATGGTAAACGGCGGCTTCAAGTACATCCCGGAGGCCGGCGCCTATGACCGCTTCACCTGGGAGGCCCAGAGCAGCTTTGTGGCAAAGGGCGCGGCGGAGCGGTTCGCGGAGCAGGCAACGGCGCTGCTGAAGAAACTGAACGGATAACAACGCAAGACAATCACCGTCCGCCCTTCCGGGCGGGCGAAAGGAGATACTAACATGGCAGGTAAAACGTTTCTGTATGTGGGCAACTGGAGCTTTCAGGCCAGGCCCGCCAAGGGCAAGGGCATTTCCGTCTTTTCCTACGCGCCGGACACCGGCGATCTGGAGCTGATTGAGACGGTCTGCCCGGAGGTGGCAGCCGGGCAGCTCTGGCTGGACGCCGAGCGCGGCATCCTCTATAGCAATGACGAGTGCGGCGAGCGCCGGGGGGAGGTCGGCGGAGGCGGCTACCTGTTGGCCTTCTCCATTGACCCGGAGACCGGGCGGCTGACCCTGATGAATCAAAAGGATTCCCTCTCCCCGGAACCGTCCTACCTGTGTCTGGACAAGAGCGGGAAGTACTTGGTGACCTGTCACTGTGCCGACCCCTGGCACGTGACGAAGGTGGTCCGCCACCCCGACGGCACCTTTGGTAACGAGGTGCTGTTTGACGACACGGCGCTGGTGCTGTTCCGCGTCAACGAGGACGGCAGTCTGGGGGAGGTCTGCGATGTGGCGCTGACCCCCGGCACCGGCGGGAAAGGCCCCCACTCCCAGGTGAACGTGGACCCGGTATCCGGCCATGTCCAGCTGGTGCAGGTGATTTCCCGGCTTCATGCGGTGGTGGCCAGCCCCAGTGGGGAGCTGCTGGCGGTCTGCGACAAGGGGATGGACCGGGTCTATACCTACCGCATCGACCGGGAACAGGGCAAACTGGTGTACCTAAGCTGCTGGGAGGCGCCGGAGGTGGCCTGCTTCCCCCGGTATGCCGCTTTCCACCCCGCCAAACCGGTGCTGTATGTCAACAATGAAAACTATGCCCAGCTGAACAGTTTCCACTATGACGAGGAGACCGGCAAGCTGGAGCGGTTCCACAAGGTCTATCTCCTGCCGGAGGACCCCGGCATGGTGGAGGGAAAGCCGGTGGGGGCACAGGATATTCTGGCCCACCCCAATGGGAAGGTGCTGTATTGCACCCTCTGCGGGCTGAACCTGATCGTGGTGTGCCGCCTGGATGAGGAGGGGAGGCCCACCCCCGTCCAGCTGGTCCAGAGCCGTGGCAACCTGCCCCGGGGCATTGCCCTGTCGCCGGACGGACGGTTCCTGATCTCCGGCAACATGGTGTCCGGCGACATCACCACCTTCGCCGCCGACGAGGACGGGCTGCTGACGGACACCGGCAGGACCTTCCCCGCCGTGTCCCCCTCGGCTCTCCGGTTCTACACCCCTGACGCCGGGGCGGAGGGCTGATTATGGGAACCGACGCCCCCATTCTCTGTGGCGCGGCCCGGCGCTGCATTACGCCACCGCCGGAGTGGCTGCCTCAGCTCCGGGGCCTTCAGGATGTGACCTTCACCCAGGTGCTGGACGACCTGTATCTCCGGGCGCTGGCCCTCCGGACCGGGACGGACACGGTGCTGGTCATCACCTTCGACTGCGACAAGGTGCCCTGCCCCCAGGCGTATCTGGACGCCATCACGGCGGAGACCGGCATCCCGGCGGAGCACATCTCCCTCCTGGCCATTCACACCCACACTGCCCCCATCGGCGGCTGGCGGCCCAACGAAGGCCCCAACTTCATCCTGCGCAAGCCCGCCGAGGTGCAGGCGGCCACCCATCGATATGAGGCGTTCCTCCAGGCCCGGCTGCTGGAGGCGGTGAGGGAGGCCCTGGAAAGGCTGCGTCCCGCCCGTCTGGGCTGGGGCAGCGGCGAGAGCTATGTCAACGTCAGCCGGGTGCAGGACTACTATGTGACCCGGCCGGACGGCTCCGTTGCCGTTCAGTGCGGGCTGGGGCGGGACTGCTCCGTTCCTGTGGACCGGCGGCTCTTTGTGCTGAAGGCGGAGGGGCTGGACGGCTCCCCCATTGCCTTCCTGACCAACTACGCGGTGCACAACTGCGTACTGATTCGGAACCGGTGCGGCCGGGACGGCGGCACCATGCTCAGCAGCGACCTGGGGGGCAACGTCAGCCAGATGCTGGAGGCGGCCTGCCCCGGCGCGGTGGCCCTGTGGACCAGCGGCGCGGCGGGAGATGTGAACCCCCTCCTCTCCAACGAGATTTTCTACCCCGACCCGGCCACCGGGGCCCAGACCCAGTACATCCTCCCAGCCGGGGAGACAGCCCCCCTGATGATGCTGAAAACCCTGTCCGCCCAGCACTATGCCGACACCCTCCGGGTGATACGGGGCATTTCGTGCAGCCTGGAGCGGGGCAGCGTCCGGGGCGGCGTGGCCTGGGCAGAGACCCCCGGCAGGGACGGCGGTACCTATCAGGTGCGGCTCCACCTGACGGGCATCGGCCCCCTGTGGATAGCAGGGGTCAGCGGCGAGCTGTACACCTCTCTGGGTCAGGCGCTGCTGGAAAAGCTACCCCCGGACGCCATTGTGCAGAACCACGACGGCAGCCTGCTGGCGGAGAGCGGCTATATCTACGACGACGCCATTCTGGCGCGGGATACAGAGGGTGTGCTGCCCGGACGCCATGAATCCCAGCAGCAGCCCGGCTATATCCGGGAGGCGCTGCAGGACGCCGTGGAAGGGCTGCTTGCGAAGCTGATGGCATCAACCTGAGTAGATTGTAGTCCTTGGACAAGGGTTGATATGAACACAACGTTTCTTCCCATCTGCGGAGCCGTTCGTTCCTTAGATGAGGATGCTGGAAGGAAATAGAGCGTTTGCCCTTGCCAGGGCATGGCCTACTTTTCTCGATTCGTCGAGAAAAGTAGCAAAAGAGGACGACTTAGGGGGAAGCTCGGGGCCTCGCACCCCCTAAGAACCCCTCTCCTATCCCGCTGGGGCTTCGCGCTATCCAGCCCATAGGTAGTCTATCCCGTCAGAGACGATGTGACTTGTTACGCACCAAAGCTGCCGCCGATGGCGGCTGGCAACGATTGCCGCCTCGCCCCTCGCCTTCGGCGGGACGGGCGGCAATTTTATTATCCTTTGGTCGATGAAATCTGACTGTAAGGGTACGGTATTGTTCCTGATGCAAGAAGTAATGAATTGCTGCTTCTTTTCATCAAAGGTTATTACCTTGCAGCTCAGGCAAATGTTATCTACCGTTTAAAGAACACACTTCCCCGGCAGCGCTGCAGCGCTGCCGGGGAAGTGCTTTTGTATACATACAATTTTTATGCCGGGTTCTGTTTTGCAATGGCCCTTCCGTCACGATTCCGTCATCATTCCGTCGTCGTCCACGGTGATGTTGGAGCCGGGCAGGCCCTCCAGATAGTCATACATGGCCCGCTGGCTGTCCGGATTCTCCAGCCAGGTGACGGTGGCGCTGGCCTGCTGGTACGCCGGGACGATCTGATACGCCACCTCACGCACGCCGTTTTTGTCCCCCTTCAGGGTGACGTTGACCAGCATGGTGTATTCCTCCTTGCGGCTGAACCAGTAGTTGCCCAGGGAGTAGAAGATGGGGACATCGTTATAATAGTGTACCCCCTGGAGCTGGTGGGGATGGTCGCCGATCACCAGGTCGGCCCCCGCGTCCACCAGGGCGGCCCCCACCTCCACCTGGTATTCCTCCAGGCTGGAGGTGCCCTCAATGCCCCAGTGCATATACACCACCACAAAGTCCGCATGTTCCCCTGCCTCCTGCACCCGCTGATAGAGCAAGTCGGTGTCGTAGGCGGTGTAGAAGGTGCCCGGCCGGTCGCTTGTGGCGGGCTGGGTCTGGGCGGACCACTCCACCCGGCTGGCGGCGATGTAGGCCACGGTGCAGTTCTCCAGCTCCGCATAATAGATGGCGCTGGCCTCCTCCAGGTTCTGCCCCGCGCCGATTCGGGCGATGCCCGCATTGTCCAGCGTGTCCAGGGTGTCCAGCAGGGCGTCGGCCCCGTAATCATAGATGTGGTTGTTGGCCAGCACCGCAATGTCCACCCCCAGCGATTCCAGCACGGAGACCCGGGAGGGGTTGGCCCGGTAGGTGTAGGTCTTGCCCGACAGGGGGGAGCCACGGGTGGAGAAGGTAAACTCATTGTTCAGGCACATGATGTCCGCACCGGTCATGTAGCTCCGCAGCGTTTCGCTGACGCAGCCGGAGACGCCGTAGGCGTCCAGGGCAGCGGTGGTGTACTGCCCCTCGGCCAGGTTCACGTCCCCGGCGAAGCAGAGGGTGTATTCATAGGCGGTGTCCGGGTCCGGGTCAGGGGTTTCCGGCTCGGTGTCGCTTTCCTCCGGGGTCAGGAGGGAGGCGTCCCCTTCCCCGTCCATGTCGGAGGATGCTTCCCCATCGGTGACGGATGCCGCCTCCGGCTCAGGGTCGCTTTCCTCCGGGGACAGAAGGCGGGATTCTCCTTCCCCGTCGGCGTCGGAGGCTGTCTGCTCCGCCGGAGCCCCGGAGGAGGATGCCGCCGGGAGGCTCGATTCCTCCGCCCCGCTCTGGCCGCAGGCGGTCAGGCCCGGCAGCAGCGCCAGCGCCAGCAGCAGCGCCGCGCCTCTCAGGGGGATTCGTTTCTTCATGAGACATTCTCCTTTTTCTTGTTCTGTCGTTTATTATACAGGATGGAATGATTCATTTCAACCGATTTTTACGGACAGAGACAGGGGGATTCCAGCCTGTCACGGTTCCCGGGGCAGGCGCACACGGAAGCAGGCGCCCTCCCCCGGCGCGCTGTCCACCGTCACGGAACCGTGGCAGAGGTCCACAATGCGCTTGACCAGGGCCAGCCCCAGGCCGTTTCCCTCGGAGGCCCGGGAGCGGTCCCCCTGATAGAACTTCTCAAAGATATGCTTCTGAACCTCCTCCGACATACCGTCGCCGTGGTCTGTGACGGAGACGGTGACGGCGTCGCCGCCGGACAGCAGCGCTACCTGAATGGTGCCTCCCTCCGGGGAGTGCTTGATGGCGTTGTCCAGGAGGTTGGACCACACCTGGTCCAGCAACCGCTCGTTTCCGTTGAACAGTTCGTTGGGCAGGTCAATGTCAAACTCGATCTCCTTCGGGGCCCACTTGTTTTCCAGCAGCAGAACGGCCCGGCGGAGCTGCTCATCCAGGCGGTACTCCTTCCGGCCCAGCACCGTCTCCTGATTCTCCAGCTTGGAGAGGGCGAGGATATTGCTGGAAAGGGTGGAGAGCTGCCGGGAGTTGGCGATGATCTTTTCCACGTAGTAATCATAGCGCTCCCTGGAAAGCCCCTCCATCTGGAGGAGGGTGGCGTAGCCCTCAATGGCGGCGATGGGGGTCTTGAACTCGTGGGAGACGTTCACCACAAAATCGTTGCGCAGCGTCTCGATGTGGGACAGGTCGTAGACCATGGCGTTGAACTGCTCTGACATCTCCCGGATTTCAACCACCCTGCTGTCCGTGGGGACCCGGACGGAGAAGTCCCCCTGGGACAGCCGCTGAAAGGCGCGGCTGATGTTCTGAACCGGTCGGATGACCAGCCTGCCCACCAGGCAGGTGATGCAGCTGCCTACCAGCGCGCTGCCCGGCAGAATGATAACAACCGGGATGTGCTGCTCGATGGGGTTGACTGCGATGACCTGAAAGTGATACAGAAGGTACCAGACCAGCAGCATAATCGAGGCGCCGGTCAGCACCGTCCCGAACACGCAGCCGGTGAGGCAGAACCATAAACTGGAGTGTGGCCGTTCATTCTTCACTGGTTTTCACCGCCTTATAGCCCAGACCGCGGACCGTCACGATCTCAAAATCCTTGCAGTCGGCAAACCGCTCCCGCAGCCGATTGATGTGGGTGTTGATG
>JAJQET010000288.1 GCA_021201515.1 Clostridiales bacterium
CCGCCGGACAGGGCGGAGACGGGTTTGAACACGTCCTCCCCCCGGAAGTGGAAGGCCCCCAGCCGGTCCCGGGCCTCCTGGGGGGTGCAGTTCTGCTCGTAGAGCATGGTGTCCACCAGGGAGCGCTCCATGTGGTCAAACCGGACGATCTGGGGCAGGTAGCCGGGGCGGACGGCGGGGCCGAAGTGGATATAGCCGCTGTCCGGCGTCTCCTCCCCCAGGAGGAGCTTCAGGAAGGTGGTTTTGCCGGTGCCGTTGTCCCCCAGCAGGGCGATGCGCTCTCCGCCGGTGACGGAGAGGGAGATGCGGTCAAAAAGGGTGCGGTCCTCATAGGACTTTTTCAGGCCGTCCACGGTGAACACCTCGTCCCCCTGAAAGTCCAGAGAGGTGAAGCCCATGGTCATGGCCCGCTCCTTCCCCACAGGCTTCTCCACGGTTTGCAGCTTCTCCATCCGCTTTTCCATGGAGAAGGCCCGCTTGTACAACTTGTCGTTGCCCAGAAAGGCCCAGAGCTTCATCTTTTCCGCGGCCTCGGTGAGCTGGGCCACCTTGGCCTGCTCCTTTTCGTACTGCCGGAGCCGCTCCTGATAGCGGCGCTCCTTCTCCTCCACATAGAAGGAATAGTTGCCGGAGTAAAACTCCGCCCTGCCGTCCTGAATCTCCACGATGCGCTTCACCACCCGGTCCAGAAAGTACCGGTCGTGGGAGATGGCCAGGACGGTGCCCTTGAAGCTGTCCAGATAGCCCTCCAGCCACTCCACGGCGTGGAGGTCCAGGTGGTTGGTGGGCTCGTCCAGGAGCAAAATGTCCGTGTCCTCCAGAATCAGGCGGCCCAGGTTCACCCGGGTCTTTTCCCCGCCGGACAGCTCCGAAAAGGGCTGCTGCCGCATGGCGGGGGAGATGCCCAGGCCGTTGGAAACCTTGCCGATCTGCACGTCCAAATCGTAGCCCCCCGCCAGCTGGAAGGCGGCGGAAAGGCTGTCGTAGCGCTGCAGGGTCTCTTTGGAGGAATCCCCGGCGGCCATTTTGGCGGTGAGGGCCTCCATCTCCCGCTCCATTTTGTGAACGCGGGCGAAGGCGGAGTCCAGCACATCGTCCACCGTGTAGCCGTCAGGATAGACCGGAATCTGGGAGATCAGCCCCATCCGCTTCCCGGGGGCCAGGAACACGTCCCCTTCGTCATAGTCGTACTCGCCGGTGAGGATTTTGAACAGCGTGGTCTTGCCGCAGCCGTTCTTGCCCAGCAGGCCCACCCGCTCGCCGGAGCTGACGTGGAAGGTCAGCCCCCGGAGCACATCCTCGCCCACGGTGAAGGATTTTGTCAGATTGTTTACAGAGATGTCAATCATGGTCAACAGTCAGGTACACCACAGCGAGAGCGCCGCAGTGTACCGATAAAGAGAATATGGTTATCTTTCACGGAATTTGTCGGTGGCCAGCGCCTTGATATAGTCCACCAGCTCCTCCAGCCGCATCCCGCGGCTGGCCTTGCACAGGATGGTGCAGCCGGGGCGGAGGATATGCTCCAGCACCACCTTGGCCTCTTCCTTGTTGGGGCGGGCGTAGCACTCCCCAATGCCGGCCTTCAGCGCCCCGTCGTAGATATACTCGGCCAGGCTGCCCACGGCCAGCAGGCAGTCAATGCCGCACTGGCCCACAAAACGGCCCACGCTCTCGTGGAGGGTGGGGCCAAGCTCCCCCAGCTCCAGCATATCCCCCAGAACGGCCACTTTGTACTTGCCGGAGGTCTTGCTCAGCACCTCCACCGCCGCCCGCATAGACTGGGGGTTGGCGTTGTAGGTGTCGTTCAGCACGGTGACGCCGCCGGGCAGGGTCATCCGGTCCATCCGCATTTTGGTGGGGACAAAGTTCAGGATGCCCCGGCGAATCTCTTCCGTGCCCATGCCGAACCAGCTGCCCACGGCGATGGCCGCCAGGGCGGGGTAAATCATGTGTGCCCCCAGACCGGGGATGGCCTGCCGCCACTGGCCCTGGGGCGTGCGGACATCCATGACGATATGGTCGTCAAACTGCTCATCCAGGTCGGTGCAGCCGAAGTCGCAGCCCGCGTCCCAGCCGTACCAGAGAATCTGCTGCTCCAGCTTGCCGGAGAGGGTGGTAAGCAGGGGGTCGTCTCCGTTCAGCACGGCCACCCCTTTGCCGTTCATGCCGTTGAAAATCTCGCTCTTGGCCTTCAGGGTGTTCTCCCGGGAGCCAAGGTTTTCAATGTGGGCATCGCCGATGTTGGTGATGACGGCCACATCCGGGTTGACGATGTTCGTCAGATAATCAATCTCCCCCGGATGGTTCATTCCCATTTCAATGACGGCCACCTGATGGCTGCTGTCCAGGCGAAACAGGGTCTTGGGGACGCCGATGTTGTTGTTAAAGTTGCCGTCGGTTTTCAGCACCCGGAAGTGGGCGGAGAGGACGGAGGCCACCATATCCTTGCAGGTGGTCTTGCCCACGCTGCCGGTGATGCCCACCACCTTGATTTGGAACCTGTGCCGGTAGTAACGGGCCAGGTCGCCCAGGGCCTTCATGGTGTCCTCCACCAGCACATAGAACCGGTCCGGGGCGTAACGCTCCAGTGGGCGCTGGGTCAGCGTCCCTGCGGCGGCGGTCAGGGCGGCGTCAATATAGGCGTGGCCGTCAAACTTCTCCCCCACCAGGGGGACGAACAGGGAGCCGCCTGCCATGGCCCGGCTGTCCGTATCCACGGCGGTGATAACGGTGGACAAATCCCGGCTGCCGCCCAGCAGCGTGCCGCCGGTGGCGGTGAGAATTTCCTGCAAAGTGATCGGTTCCATGCTGCTTAGCCCTTTCTAACCTCCAGCGAGGCGCGGATGATGGTTTCACACAGGTCGCCGTAGCTCAGACCCGTCACGGCAGCCTCCTGGGGCACCAGGCTGGTGGGGGTCATGCCGGGGAGGGTGTTGATCTCCAGGAACCAGGGGGTGCCGTCCGGGGTGACGATGAAGTCCGCCCGGGCGTAGACCGCCATGCCCACCGCCTCAAAGACGGTTTTGGTGTCCTTCGCCAGCCGTTCCTCCCACTCCGGGGGGATGGGGGCGGGGGTGGTCTCAATGGCCGCGCCGGGCTGGTACTTGTTCTCGTAGTCGTAGAAGCCCTGTTTGGGGACGATTTCAATGGAGGGCAGGGCGTGGTTCACCAGGTAGCCCACCTGAATCTCCCGGCCCGCCACATACTGCTCCAGCACCACGTCGCCTCCCAGGCCCAGGCAGGAGGTCAGCGCGGCCTTTAGCTCCTCCTCCGTCTCCGCAATGGAGACGCCGATGGAGCTGCCGGAGGCCAGAGGCTTCACCACCACCGGCAGGGGGGTACGGGCGACAATGGCAGGGATGTCCTCCAACCTGTAGGAAACCTTTTCCCAGGCGGGGGTTTTGACGCCGGTGGGGGCCACCAGCTTCTTGGTCAGGTCCTTATCCATGGCGATGGCCGCCCCCACGAAGCCGGAGCCGGTGAAGGGGATGCCCAGGGTCTCCAGGGTGGCCTGCACCCGGCCGTCCTCGCCGCAGGCCCCGTGGAGGGCCAGAAAGACGATGCCCGCCATCTGGCACAGCTCCAGCACACCCGCCCCAAAGAGGCTGTCGGACTGGAGCTTCCGGCCCCGTTTCAGGGCCTCCAGGTCAGGGGCCACGGAGGGCACCTTCCGCCAGCTGTCCGGGATGGGGGCGGAGAACAGGGCCTCCAGGGTGCAGTCCTGCTCCTCCATTCCCAGATACATATCGATCAGTGCCACCTGATGGCCCCGCTCCCGCAGGGCGGCGGCAATCATCGTGCCGGAGGAGCGGGCCACGTCCCGCTCCGGGCTGAGCCCGCCGGTCAATACAACAATTTTCATGAAGGATACCTCCATCTGTGCGCCCGCCGAACCGGGGCAGGGCGCGGAAACATACAGTATTACTATAGCATATTCCGGGAAAAAGCACAATAGTTTGAACGCTGAATTTCCGGGTAAAAGCGGGGGCAGCGGAGGAAGAAACTGCGACGAAATATTTTTTGCAACCGTATGTGCAGGGGCAGGGAGTGAACCGAAATTGCCGAAAGAATCCTTTCTGCCCCTTGACAACGGCGGAACTCTGTGCTAAAATACAGTTATCACCAAACGGAGATACACAGAAACCGTACGGTGAATCATCAACCTTCCCAGAAACTGAAAGGAGGAACCCCAGCAGAAATATGACCGTGACAGATTTGACCATCGGCGGCGTGACGATGCCCACCCCTGCCCTGGAGGGGCTGACCATCACCCGGGAAAAAATCTGGTCGTCCGACACCGGGCGCACCGCCACCGGGAAAATGGTGGGCACCATTGTGGCCGTCAAGACAAAAGTAGCCATCAAGTGGCCGGTGCTGACCATGGACGAGGTGGAGACCATTGAAAATGCCGTCAGCTCGTCCACCCCCTTTGTGACCATGACCTACACCGACATGACCGGCACAGCGTCCACAAAGACGGTGTACTTCGGCACGCCGTCCTACACCGTGTACAGCTACGCAGACGGCACCCAGTATGTGAAGGACGTGACGGTGGACGGCGTAGAGCAGTAACCCGGCCCTTCCCCAAAAACAGGCGCTGCCCGAAGGAACTCCTTCGGGCAGCGTTTTTATGACCTGCGTATTACAAATCCTGGGCGTAGTAGTTCATCAGGCAGCCGGCCAGCACCACGTCCCGCTCCTCCCGGGTCATGCCGGGGAGCCGGAGGGTCAGGCTGGTGGCCTTGACGCCGTCCTCGCCGGGCTGGAGCAGGGTGGCCGGAACGGTTTCCGCATCGCCCTCCAGGGCGGCTTTGATGCCGGGGACATACAGCTTGTCGCCGGGCTGGATGTTCAGCGCGGCCACATCGGGGACGATGAAGGGCAGCATGCCCCAGTTCACCACGTTGGAGCGGTACCGCTTGGTGGCGTACTCCGCCGCCACGTTGGCCACGCCTCCCAGTACCCGCTGGCAGGAGGCAGCCTGCTCCCGGGCGGAGCCATCGCCGGGCTTCAGGGCCATGACGAAGGAGCCCAGGCCGGTGGTGGCGGGGTCATAGCCCTCCAGGGCGGCCAGCACTTCCTCGTCATAGTCGCCAGCCCGGCGCTTCAGCTCCACCGCCTTAACCGCCTTGGCCCGGCCCACATAGGCGGGGTCCTTGCGGCTCAGGGCAAACTCGCTGAGGCGGAGGGGGTTGGAGCGGTAGGAGGAGGTGTCGCCGGAGGGGATCAGCTCATCGGTGGTAGTCACCGGGTCGTAGATGGCGCTGGCGGCGGTCATCAGCAGGTTCTCCGGCAGGGCGATCTGCTCCGGCCAGTCGGTGATGTTGGGGCCAAAGACCAGCTCTGTCTCCGGCTTGGGGTTGCCCACGCCGAAGTAGACCCTGGCCTTGTAGGCGGAGTCGTCATACTCGTAAGGCTCCCAGGCGGGGTCGGCGGGGACATCCGGCAGCTCGGTGGCTGCGGTCAGCGCGCCGCCGTTCAGCACAGTGGCGGCGATGGAGCGGGCGTCCATCAGGCCCACATAGGAGATCTGGCCGTCGGCGGGCTTGGAGCCCTCCCGGTTGGGGAAGTTCCGGGTGGAGTGGCGGATGGAGAAGCCGCCGTTTGCGGGCACGTCCCCTGCGCCGAAGCAGGGGCCACAGAAGCAGCTGCGGACACTGACGCCGGCGGCCAGCAGGTCGGTGATTGCCCCGTTTTTGGACAGGGCCAGGAAGGCGGGCATACTGCCGGGGTAGACGCTGAGCCACAGGGCGTCGCTGTCCAGCGCTCTGCCCTTCAGCATCTCTCGCACCCGCATGATGTTCTGGTAGGTGCCGCCGGAGCAGCCTGCCACCACGGCCTGATCCACATAGAACTTGCCGTCCCGCACCTTTTCCGTCAGGCTGGTGGGGGGCGTTTTCAGCTTGAACTGGCGGACAGTGGCCTGGTCTACCTCGTGGAGGATGTCCATCATGTTGGCCTTGAAGTCGGCAATGGTGAAGGTGTTGGAGGGGTGGAAGGGCAGGGCGATCATGGGCTCCTCCGAGCTGAGGTCGATGGTGATGACATCGTCATAGTAGGCCCCATCCCGGGGGGCCAGCTCTTTGTAGTCCTCACCCCGGCCCAGGGTGGTGAGGTACCGCTTCACCGTGTCGTCGGTGGACCAGATGGAGCTGAGGCAGGAGGTCTCGGTGGTCATCACGTCAATGCCGCACCGGTACTCCATGGCCAGGTTGGCCACGCCGGGGCCGAAGAACTCCATAACGCTGTTCTTGACGATGCCCTTGGCGAAGGTGGCCCCCACCAGATGGAGGGCGATGTCCTGAGGACCCACGCCGGGGCGGGGCTTGCCGGTGAGGTA
This sequence comes from Clostridiales bacterium, assembly GCA_021201515.1. Taxonomy (GTDB): domain Bacteria; phylum Bacillota; class Clostridia; order Oscillospirales; family Oscillospiraceae; genus Onthomonas. The sequence goes on from JAJQET010000288.1 coordinate 6,344, forward strand.
GATGGCGATCACTCTGGGGTAAGCGATGTCATAGGTGCGGTTTAAAAGCTGCTTCACCAACTCCGGGCCGCCCTCGCCCATGGCCATGGTACCGAAGGCGCCGTAACGGGTGTGGCTGTCGGAGCCGAGGATCATCTTGCCGCCGCCGGCATAGCGCTCCCGCATATAGGAGTGAATGACACTCTGGTGGGCGGGGACGAACTCTCCGCCGTACTTCTTGGCGGCGGAGAGGCCGAACACATGGTCGTCCTCATTGATGGTGCCGCCCACGGCGCACAGGCTGTTGTGGCAGTTGGTCAGGACGTAGGGGAGGGGGAACTCCTTCAAACCGGAGGCCCGGGCGGTCTGGATGATGCCCACATAGGTGATGTCGTGGGAGGCCATGGCGTCGAAGCGGAGCTTCAGCGCATCCATATCGTCCGTGGTGTTATGGCTCTTCAAAATGCCATAGGACATGGTGCCCTTTTTGGCCTCCTCCGGGGCGGGCAGCCCGGCGGCGGCCGCCTCTGCGGCAGGGATAAAGCGCCCGCCGGAATAGTAAGCGCCGGAGTGCAAAACAGATAACATGGTCATTACCTCCAAAGGGAATCAGGACAAACATACTGCACCCTCAGTATAACAAAAGACGAGGAAAGTTGCAACCGCCAATGCTGCAAAAAAAAGAAAAATACC
>JAJQET010000244.1 GCA_021201515.1 Clostridiales bacterium
AGGGAGATTCTTAAGAGGGACGCACAGCGGCCCTCTTAAGCCGCCCTCTTTCCCCATTTCTCGGCGGCGCGAGAAATGGGGCCCGCCCGGAGGGCAAACGCCTATTTCCTTTCTCAATACTTGTCTAAGGAAAGCAATCTCTTTACAACGCTGACATTATCTGTCTGGTGACAGTATGCGCCTTTTCAGGCACCCTTATACGAGACGGAGGAAACACTATGTCCTATTCGGTCCTGCTGTTTGATTTGGACGGAACGCTGACCGACCCGGGGCTGGGCATCACCAACGCGGTGATGCACGCCCTGACGGAATTGAATATCCCTGTCCCGCCCCGGCAGGAGCTGTACAGGTTCATCGGCCCGCCGCTCCACACCTCCTTCCAGACCTGGTACGGCCTGAGCCGGGAGGAGACGGACCGGGCCATCACCAGCTTCCGGGCCTACTACAACCCCATCGGCGTGTATGAGAACACCCCTTACCCCGGCGTGGCGGAGTTTCTGGCCGACCTGAAGGCGGCGGGGAAGACCCTGGCCCTGGCCTCCTCCAAGCCTCAGCATCTGGTGGAACAGGTGCTGGCGATGTTCCATCTGACGCAGTACTTTACCGCAATTTGCGGCGGCAGCCTGGATGAACGGCACTGTGCCAAGCCCCTGATCGTGGCCGACGCACTGGCCGCCTGCGGCGTGACAGACCGCGCCTCTGCCCTGATGATCGGGGACCGGCTCCACGACATCGAGGGGGCCAAAGCCAACGGCATCGCCGCCATGGGGGTGCTCTACGGCTACGGCAGCCGGGAGGAGTTCCTCCAGGCCGGGGCGGACTACATCTGCGGGGATTTTGAGGAGATGCGGCGCATCCTCCTCACCTGAAGGCATCCACAAAAAGAGAAAGGAAGGGAAGCGGTATGGCAAAGTCGGGAACCAACGAAAACACCAATCTGGGGGAGGGCAACGTCGGCAAGCTGCTGCTGAAGCTGGCCATCCCGTCGGTGGTGGCCCAGCTTATCAATATGCTCTACAACATTGTGGACCGCATTTACATCGGCCATATGCCGGAGGACGGCAGTCTGGCCCTCACCGGCGTGGGCCTGTGCTTTGCGGTCATCATGCTGATCTCCGCCTTTGCCTCCCTGGTGGGGGCCGGAGGCGCGCCCCGGGCCGCCATCTATATGGGCAAGCAGGACAACAAAACGGCGGAGAAGATCATGGGCAACTGCTTCACCGCACTGATCGTCATCGCCGTTGTGCTGACGGTGGTGTTCCAGGTCATTGCGGAGCCGATGCTGCGGCTCTTCGGCGCCAGCGACAGCACCCTGCCCTACGCCCTGAGCTATATGCGCATCTATGTGATGGGGACGCTGTTTGTCATGACCGTCATGGGGATGAACCTGTTCATCACGACCCAGGGCTTCGCCAACTTCAGTATGCTCACCACGGTGATCGGCGCGGTGTGCAACATCATCCTGGACCCCATCCTGATTTTTGGCCTGAACATGGGGGTGCGGGGCGCTGCCACCGCCACCATCATCAGCCAGGGCATCAGCGCCATATGGGTGCTGCGGTTCCTGCTGGGGAAGAAAACTGTCCTCAAGCTGAAAAAGGAAAACCTGCCCATTCGGTGGAACGTGCTGCTGCCCTGTATGGCGCTGGGGGTCTCCCCCTTCGTGATGCAGAGCACTGAGGCTGTCCTGAATATCTGCTTCAACTCCAGCCTGGCCAAGTACGGCGGGGACGTGGCGGTTGGCTCCTTTACCATCATCAGCAGCTGTATGCAGTGCCTGAGCCTGCCCCTGATGGGGATGTGCCAGGGGGCACAGCCTCTGATGAGCTACAACTTCGGGGCCAGAAAGAACGACCGGGTGCGGCAGACCTTCCGGTATCAGATGATTATCTGCGTGACCTTCTCCTGCCTGTTCTGCGTGGTGGCGGAGCTGGTGCCCACGGTGCTGGCAGGCATCTTCTCCACGGATACGGAGATGATCAGCTACACTGCCTGGGCCATGCGTATTTACATGGCGGGGGCCTTCTCCATGGGGGTGCAGCTGTGCTGCCAGCAGAGCTTTATGGCCCTGAGCCAGGCCAGAATCAGCCTGCTGTTGGCCTGCCTCCGGAAGATCATCCTGCTGATTCCCCTCATCTACATCCTGCCCAACTTCTTCGGGGACAAGGTGTTTGCCGTGCTGCTGGCCGAGCCGGTCAGCGACATCCTCGCCGCCACGGTGACGGCCATCATGTTCTTCACCCACCTGAACGGCATTCTGGAGAAAGGGCCAAGCAAGTGACCCAACGAAAAACAGTGCGCCGCACCACGGCTTGTTCGTGGTGCGGCGCTGCTGCGTTGTTACAGGGTGTAGGCTGCCTTCACAAAATACTGGCCGTCCATCAGCCGCCACCCTTCGGTGAAGCGGGGTTCCAGGGGGCTGCTTTCGATGTACGTCTCCGCGACGCGGACGAAGCGCTGCTGTTCTCCTGTCTCTACCAGGTAGTAGGCCGTCCGGTCATTGCAGACATCTGCCAGGTGGAACACTCCCGGCTGTGTCAGAAAATCCAATATCTGCTCTGTTTTGCTCAACTTCCTGCGCCGAATCAGCGGGATAATGCGCTCCGCGTTGGGGAAATGGGCTTTCACCGCCGCATCCTGCCGAGCGTGATACCGCCCGGTGTCCTCATACTGCGCAAGGTCGAGCTCCTCACGCAGGACGGAGGGCGCTGCGGGAGCCGCCTCCCGCAGCAGCTCGTCCACGGTGACGCCGAACAGCGCCGCAATGCGCTGCAAATTTTCCACGTCGGGGATTCCCTTGCCGCACTCCCACTTTGTAATAGCCTGGCGGGAGACGTGCAGCTTTTCCGCCAGCGCCTCCTGGGACAGCCCGGCCCGCTTCCGACAGTCTCTCAATCTTTCACTTAACGTCATGGTCAAAACCTCCGGTTCGGTTGTTCTGTCCTGATGATAAGCCCCTCACCGGAAAAGCGCAAGCAACGGACTGTGGCACGGATGCTACGCTTCGTAGCATCCCGGAGAAAACAGGCGTTACAGCGTAATCCAGTACCGCTCCAGCGTCCGGCCCTCCCTGGGCTCCGTCACGGTGGAGTGGTACACCCCGCCGCAGGCCAGGATGGTGCGGCGGCTGGCTTCGTTGCTCACCTCGCAGGAGAGCAGCACCTTCTCCAGCCCTCCGGCCCTGCACAGGGGGAGCAGCGCCCGGAGCATGGCGGTAGCGTAGCCCTTCCGCCGCTCCGAGGGGCGGACGGAGTAGCCGATGTGACCGGCATAGGTCAGGTAGTCGTTCAGCTCCCACCGGAGCTGAATCATCCCCAGCAGCCTGCCGTCCGACTTGCGGATATAGACGTACTGGGTGGAGGGCACCCACCCCTCCGGCACCGTGTCCGGCCGGGTGAACCGCTGGCAGTCCTCCAGCCAGTCCAGCGGGTCCTCCCGCCGCCGCAGGGAGCCGCAGCCGTCCGTATCGCTGTCCGCCTCCAGCAGCTCCTGCCGGTAGGCGGCGATCTCCGCGGCGTGGCAGACGTTGGGGACGCACAGCGCCCCCTCCCCCGGCTCTGCCAGGGCGGGTACCAGCGGCTTCAGGGCCGCCAGCAGCTGGGGCACCCCGGTGTAGAGGATGCCGTCGATGCCTGCCTCTGCGGCCCCCCGGAGGTTGCCGGCGTTGTCGTCAATCATGACGGCCTCCTCCGGGGCCACCCCCAGGCGCTCCAGCAGCAGCCGAAAAATGGCGGGGTCTGGCTTGACCAGATGTTCTTCGCTGGAGATCAGGATGGCGTCAAAGGCGGTGTAGAGGTGTTCCCGGCTCAGCACCCGATGGAGGTACCCGGCGGGGGCGTTGGACAGCAGGGCCACCCGACAGCAGGCCCGAAGCCGGGCCATCAGGGCCAGCAGCGGCCGGTTCATCACCGCCAGGGCCAGCCAGTCCGCCATGACCTGCCCCGGGTCCTCCCCGGTGAGGGTGCCCAGGCGGCAGAAGTATTCGGTGTCGTCAATGTCCCCCCGGTCGGCGGGGACACACAGGGCCATCTTCCGCCGGTCGGCCTCCTCCGGCGGGAAGTAGCGCCGGAACCACTGGGGGGCCACCTCGGTGGAGATGACGCCGAAAAAGTCAAAGATGATGAGTTTTTTATCCATGATATTACTCCTTTTTGTGGGGCAAGGTCATCAAATTAAGGGCTTGGGGCAAGAAACGTTTTGCTGCTACCCCTCCACCGGCTGCCGCCGGTTCCCCGCCCCTTTCAGGGGAGGCAGGCAGGTTATCATACCACATTCCGCTTCTCCGTAGGGGCGCACAGTGTGCGCCCGCCCGTCTGCTCCTTACATAAACCTGCTATGAGGAAATCGTCTGTATGGGTGACAACATTCTTTTCTCTCCGCTATACCTGCCCACGGAAAAGTCGGTTCCTTTGTCAACCTCAATGGGAAACGGAAGGTTCGCCGGGCGCACGCTGTGCGCCCCTACTGGATAAGGGAAAACCCGGCGGTTTCAATCGCCGCCACTAACAGCTAACGGCTAACAGCTCCGCCCCGAAGGGCTGCGGGTCCGAATCCGTGGGGCAGCAGCTCCCCCAGGGAGGCGGTGAGGTACTCCCCCCGCCGGTTTGCCATGTAAACGGTCAGGTCTGGGGCGAACTCATACAGCATCTGGCAGCAGGCCCCGCAGGGGGTGCAGAAGTCCTCGGTGTTTCCAATTACCGCCAGCCGGGTAAAGCGCCGGTGGCCTTCGCTGACCGCCTTCACCAGGGCGGTGCGCTCGGCGCAGATGGAGGAGCCGTAGGCGGCGTTCTCCACATTGCAGCCGGTGTACACCGTGCCGTCGGCGCACTCCAGCGCCGCCCCCACCGGGAAGCCGGAGTAGGGGGCGTAGGCCCGGGGCAGCATGGCGCGGGCCTGTTCGATCAATCCTTCCGGGGTCATGGCAAGTCCTCCTGTCCGTTTGTATCAGTTCCAGAACTGAGCGTCGGGATTATAGTCAAAGTAATAAGCTGCCAGCAGGTCCACGCAGGCGCCGTAGCTGGCCATCACGTCCTCCTCGCCGTAGCTTTTCGTCACGCCGGAGTAGACGCTCTGGCTGGCGGTTTTGGCCGGGCTTTCCAGCGCCGCCCAATAGCTGGAGTTGGCACTGTTGTCCGCCCGTGCGGTGTCGCTGAGATGGGTGACGGCGTCGGCCCAGAGGTCGGCGTCCGCCTTGCGCAGGGCGTTGCTGAGATGGATGAAGGCCGACATGCAGGAGGAGTAGGCAAAGTCCACATTGTCGCTCTGGGCCCCCGCCAGAATGGCCAGGAAGTTGCACTCCTCCTCCGAGGCGATGTTCCGCTGGTGGGACAGCTCGTGGAGCAGGGTGAAGGGCACCAGATACTCCGGCTGGTCCACGTTCACCATGGATTCCCCGGTGAAGGGGAAGAAGAAGCCGGTGAAGCCCATATAGCTGAGGATGCGGGAGAAGATCATGGGCTTGGGCTGGCGGACGGGCCCCTCCAAACAGGGGGAACTCCTCCAGCAGGCCGTCATAGACCTCTGTGGCCTGGGCGAACAGGGTGTCCAGGTCCTGGATGTACAAGCCGTCCTCGTCCCGCGTTACCTCCTCCGCCAGTTCGCTGGCCCGGTCGGAGAAGGCCACCAGCAGGGTGTACAGCTCCGAGGCATTGGTGCCCCGGTCCACCAGACCGGTCATGTCGGCAAGGCTGTCAGCGTAGTAGTTGGCCCCCCACATCAGGGTGTAGCCTGCGTAGACGATGAGGGCTGCGCTGCCCAGGGCCAGCACCCGGCGCAGGAGCCGTTTGAGCTTCCCCTTGCGGGTGAGGAGCAGGTACACGGTGCGCACCAGAAATACCACCACGGCGATCACTGCCGCCGCCCAAATCACCTCCGCCACGCCGAAGGGCAGGAAGGAGCAGAGCCAGGAGATGCCGCTTTTGATGGGGGAGGTGACCTGCCGCACCCAAACGTTCATCCACGCTTTGTTTCCCTTGCAGAGCTGAAATATCCCCAGCAGGGCGGCGGGCACCGCCACCCAGGCCAGGCTGACCCACAGCCAGCCCAGGCTGCGGAGCTTTGATGGTAATGTTGACGGATGCTGAGGCATGGGGCACCGTCCTTTCTTTCCGTGGTGCCTCCATTTTACCACAGCACAGGGCGAATAGGCAAGGGCGGCGTCGCTGGAAATTGCCGCCACCCCGGCCAAAGGGAGAAAAAGGGCCGCCCTGAGAGGCGTTTGCGCCTCAAGGCGGCCCCAAAAGAGAGGGGAAAGCGGAATCATTATGAACCCTGTTCCTTCCAGACGGCCAGCACCGCGTCGGTGAGGGCCTGGGCGTAGTCCTCCATCCGCTCGTCAAACAGGCGGTTATCCTCCTCGTTTTGAATGAAACCCATCTCCACCAGCAGGGCGGGCATTGTGGTCAGGCGGCACACGTCATAGTCCTCGTTGGGGTCGGACTGGGAGCCGCTGTGACAGCCCCGGCTGCCGGAGACCCCCGCCGCCACCAGCGCCTCCTCCACCTGGGCGGCCCAGCGCACTGTGGTGGCGGAGGCCCTGGTGGAGTACCAGAGTTCGATGCCGTGGCCGCTGCCGTCGGAGGAGGCGTTCCTATGTAGGGAAAGGAAGAAGTCCGCCCCCGCCGCGTTGGCGATGGCCGCCCGGTCGGTGCGGGAAACATAGGTGTCGTCCTCCCTGGTCATGACCACGGTGATGCCCTGGGCCTCCATGGCCGCCCGCACCGCCAGGGCCAGGGCCAGATTGTCCTCCGACTCCAGGCGGCCCTGATAGCTGGTGCCCTGGTCGCTGCCGCCGTGGCCTGGGTCAATGCAGACGATGAGGCCGCCGCTGCCCGTGGTGGCGGCGGCGCCGCTGTAGTTGGAGGAGGCGTCACCGTCGGACAGCGTCCCGTCCGAGCCGGTGACGGTCAGGGAGGACGCCGAAAGGGCGGGGAATCCGTCCGTCCCCAGAAAGAGTAGCACCGCCACAGCCGCCACGGCAACCACAAGGATGGTGCGCAGGGGGC
>JAJQET010000103.1 GCA_021201515.1 Clostridiales bacterium
TATCCACCCTCCGGCCAAACCGGAAGGTTTTCCGATAATACCCGTTCTCCATCCCCAGCACCCCCGCGTACTCCCGCAGGAATCCGATGGCGAGGAGGGCGGTATTCACCAGCGGGACCAGCGTCCGCAGTTCGTCGGCGTCCGGCCCCCACAGGTCGATTTGATAGCTGAGCCTGTCCACCACCAGCCGCCCGGAAACCTGGCTGTTGTCCAGCTCGGTGACGGTGATCAGCGCGCCGGCGGGAACCTTCCGGGGCCACTGTGCGCTGACGGTGTAAGATACCTCGGTGTCCAGCCCCTCCAACGCCGCCCGGATGGTGGGGAGGGCGTCCGCCAGAATCAGGCTTTCCTCTGTCATTTGATGAACGCCTCCTCAATGGCCCCGCCCAGGCTCTCCAGAATGGCGTCCTCGTTGGCGGTCAGGGCGTTGTACAGGAAAGCCTTGGCGGGCACGCCTTCGGTGTAAACGTATCCGCCCTTCTCGCCTTTCACGTACTCCTCGCCCCGCATGGCCGCCGCCTCCTCGCTCTGGTACACCCAGCCGTCCGGCCGGTGGCTGACGCCCAGCTCCGCCGCTTTGGGGTGGGGATTTGCCGCCCCCACCAGCCCGGTGCCGAACTCCTGATAGACGGCGGGGCCATAGCGGGTTTTCACGCCGCCCTCGATCTGGTCGCCGTTGGCCTCCACATAGCTTTCCAGAGAGTTTCTCAGCCTGCCGTAGTTCACCGGTGCGCCCTCTCTGGACTGGGCGGCGATTTGCTCCGCCAACTTTGCGGCCCGGCTCACGGTGGCCCGCTGGAGTTTGTCCGGGGACTGCTCCAGGGCGGAAATCAGGGCGTCAAACCCGCTGACGCTTACGCCCATACCCGCTTCACCTCCACCCGGCGGCAGTTGGGCCAGGTCGTGACCGTGGTGACTTCCCACAGCGCACCGTCGAACACCACCCGGTCGAAGGGGGCCAGCTCCAGCGTGCTGTCATAGACCACGCCCGCCGCCGTGCCTCCTTCCGCCTCGCCTGCCTCTGCCACGTCGGCGGAGCCGGATGACTGCTGCCACGCCACGGCCTCGGAGGAACCGGCCTCAGCCGTGTAATCCGGGGTGTCCATGTCATAGACGGCGGTGGGGTCGCCATAGCTGTCCGTCCCCGTCTGTCGGCGGTACAGGCTCCACCCCTTCCCCCACAGGTCGGGGCGGGCGAATAAAATGCCGTTCACAGCGCAGCCCTCCTCCGGTACCGGGCCATGGAGCGGAAAATGGCCTCCTCCTGGGCGGCATAGCTGTCGGCGCTCCGGTAGGTGACGCTCTGGCTCAGCTTGTCCTCCGTCACGGAGGTGGACGCTACGCCGGGGGCCTCCGCCTCCAGTGCGGTGCGCTGGTAGTACAGCGCCGCCAGCTGCATCACCTTCCGCTGAATGGCGTAACGTGGCGTCAATTTTATGATCGAACGGCAGATGACATCTGCCTGAATTGCAAGGTAATAACTTCTAATGAAAAAGTGTAATCATTCATCTTTTTTTGAATGAAGGGCAATAGCCTATCCTTACAGTCAGATTTCAGCAACCAGAGGATAATAAAATTGTCGCCCGTCCCGCCGAAGGCGAGGGACGAGGCGGCAATCCCCGCCAGCCGCCATCGGCGGCAGCTTTGGTGCGTGAAAAGTTACATCGTCTGTTGCCTGACAGACCACTGATAGGTCGGGCGGCGCGAAGCCCAGCGGGATACGGGGAGATTCTTAAGAGGGGGGCCGCAGGCCTCCCTCTTAAGCCGCCTTCTTTCCCCTATTTCTTGGCGGAGCAAGAAATAGGGCCCGCCGGGAGGGCAAAAACCTGCTTCCTTTATCAATCCTTGCCTAAGGATAGCAATTCCGTCGATCTCGCCCACCTGGCCGTTGATGGCGATGCCGGTGGCCAGGTCGCCCATCTTGGTGAAGGTATCGTCCAGCTTGATGTACTTGTAGAAGCTGGGGGAGCAGTAGCACACCCGCCCGCCCTGGGGGCCTTGCTCTCGTCCAGGTCGGCCTGAACGGTCAGGAAGGCTTCATAGGCGTTGGTGGCGTCCACAGTGCCGGTCTCGGTGCTGCCCGCCCCGGCACAGATGGCGGCCAGGCGGTAGGTGTCCACCTCGGGGATGATGACCTCGTCGATCTGCCGCTGGAGGGCCTTGCCCGCCTCCATGGTCATCTGGGTGTCGTCCCGGCTCTTCTTGTCGATGGTGAAGGTGAAGGCCCTGTCCTGGGTCACCTTCAGCTCCTGCACCTCGTTCTCCAGCTCGGAGGGGTCGCCGTAGCGGTTGGTGCCGCTGGCGGTGTAGTCGTTCATCGCCACGGTGGGGATGGAGTAGACGTTCACCGTCTCCACACCCAGCCAGTCATAGTCCTGGTTCACCGCGCCCTGGGTGAGAGAGCCCAGGGTGAACCGCTCGTCGATTTTGTCAGAGTACTTGCTGGCATAGTTTACTGCCATATAAACTCATTCCTTTCGTGTTTTAGTGGTTAGTGTCTAGTGACTAGTGGCTAGTGGGGTAGTGGAACCGGCAAACCCCGCTGCACGGGGCGGCCATTAGCTGTCAGTAACGCAAACGTTTTCAGTTGGACAGCAGAGTTTGCCGTACCAACTGCGTCACTAGCCACTAGCTTCTAGCCACTATTTCCCCATAAACCCCATGAGGAAGGGGTCAGGGGCTTCCTCGTGCTGCCCGGCGTCCTTGGGCGGCGTACCGCCCCGCATCTGGTCGTTGACGGCGCTGGCCCGGTAGGCCCGCATGAGGCCGTCGAAGGCGGTCAGGTTGGCGCTGGTGGCCTCCGCGTCCTTGCCGGTCAGGTACTTCGCAAAGCCCGCGTCGTAGCCCATGCCCTGAAGCTGTGCCCCGGTCTGGACCTCCAGCTGCTGGCGCTGGAAGGCGGCCCGCTCGCTCTCGAACTGCCGCCGGTCCTTGTCCAGCTGGTACTGCTCCCGCTGGGTCTTGCTCATCTTCTCCAGCCGTTCCGCTTCGGTCAGGTTTTCCGCCTGCTCCTGCTCCCACTTCGTCCGGGCGGTCTGCACCGCCTTGGTGTTCCGCCGGTCAAACTCGGAGCGGTAAGCCGGGTTGCTGTCCAGCCACTGGTCAAAGGTCAGGCCGCTCCCGCCGGAGTTCGCTGCGCCCTCCTGGGTCTGCGCCGGAGCCTGTTCGGTGGTCTGGGTGGTGTTGGGTTCGTCTGCCATGTGGATAAACTCCTTTCGCGTCCTGCAAGTTCAAGCCCTCGCAGTGTCGTGGGTTTGGATATGAAAAAAGCACCGGTCGGTGCTTCAATCAACGTGTGAAATTTTGGTTCCGTTGGTGGTGTCTTCCTGTTTCCTTTGTACGTCCTCTATGATTCGTCCCACGTTCTTCCGGCGCTCTGCTTTTCGCTGAAACAGCTGTCGCTTAAGACACCACGCCCAGTAGCGCAGCTGTCCGATGCCGACAAAATAGCAATCTATCCAAAGCGCTTGTCCTTTGTAGGTCACGCCGTCCCCTCTGTCTATCCACTCATCCGGCGCAGCCTCGTACAGTGTGCGAAACTCCCCGTAGGACAGCCGGGTATCGCCCTCCGCCCACGAACTGATGGGAATATAGAACAGCAGAAAGGCCATGGCAATCCCCGCGCAACCGGCTGCGACAATAAGCACCAGAAGCAGAATCGCAAAAATAAGAGAGATCATGCGCTGTACCTCCTGAAAATTGGCATAAGAAAAGCACGGCTCACGTCGTGCTGTCGATGTTGTTTGAGTTGCGTCCCTCTCTGTGCTACAATAGCGGCAGAAAGGGGGTGATAAACTTGGAGTACTATACCTATCTCGGGAAAAGGGTGTTTTGCAAGCGCTGGAGCAGGGAAATTCCGCTGAGTGCAAAATATGTTTTAACTTCCAATCCTGACGATCCATATGAGGCTCGTTTTGCTTATGCCAAATGCCCCTTGGCGGAAAACTGCAAAATCAAGCCATCCGATCAGGAAGGTGAGTTCAAGTATTTAATTTGCACGCACAGCGATACGTGTGAGCTTCTACACGATTTTGCGCCCATCGCAGATGTCAGAGAAGGCCGCTGTTAGCATCTGGACAAATCGTTTTCCGCCGCTCTATGCACAACTCAAAATCTTTTGCCATTTGCAACTGGTCATGGAGCTTCTTGGCAAGGGCGCTGATTCGGTCTGTTGACGCCCTTGCCTTTTCCATTTCGTGCTGAAGCTCTTCTTCGGTGAGCAGAGCCATTTCAACCGTTGTTTCAAGGTCGCTGAGGTTGGTCACTCGTTCACTCACATAGCTTTCCATCAGCGCCCTCCTTTGCGAAAACGTCGTATAGGTGCCTTCCCATATCCTTCACACATTGTTCGTCCACTTTCCGTAGTTCTTCAAGCAGGTCTTTCGGGCAATCGTCCGCAACGCATAAAAGCCCGTCTTTCATGCCGGTAATATGATATTTCTCATGTGTTCCGGAAAACAAGTCCATCAACAATGTACTCACCCCATCAAAATAAAGACAACCAGCTGCGCTAATGCACCGGGGCTGCCCAGTATGTTTTGAGCTACGGATTCCGCAATCAGCTCACTAACGGACGAAATGCCGTAAAGGCTCAAATTCTCTTGTGCCCTAAGCCCCCACATATCCATATGCGGGTCATGCTCTGCTGCCGCTGTTACAATATCCGTATCCGCGCTGCCCGTCACCCGCAGCACCTCCGCCCGCCGAAGTTTCTCCAGCGCGGCTTGCTTCTCGCCGGTCAGATATTGCTTCTCCACAGCGTGGCCGATCTCGTGGACAATGGCGTGTGTCGGCGCGTCAGTAGACCAGCCGCCAAATGCGTGCTGCTTCTTCGCGTCCTCTGCCATTTGTTCCATGATACCACCGTCGCCCACGTTTTTCAAGGCGATTGTGCCGGTGCCGGGCTGATAGCCTGCGTAGAACTCCCTGTCCCCGGTATACGCGCTTACAGCGTTCAGCTCTGTCAGGTTGCCGAACGTCCCTTGCACGTCCGAAATGGACTGGTTCACCGCGCTGGCAAGCTCCGGGTTGAAGCCGGTGTAATCCGCCTGTATGCCCAGCTGTGCGGCGTCCTGCTCCAGCGCTTTGAGCTGTTCCACGTCCCAGGTGGCCGCGCTCCCTTCGGTGCGCCCTGTGCCAGCACCTCCGGCGGAAATGGCCTGATAGTCGCCGCTCCCGGCGTTCCACCCGCTCCGGGTGTCGTTGGCCTCCGCCTGTGGATTCCCGCTCACATACTTTTCGTACCACTCTTTATAGGTCATATACCCCGGAATGGTCACCGACTTCCCCGTCACCGGGTCCCTCGCCGCCCGGTTCACCCGATTCAGCTGTGCCCGGCTCATGTCGCACATGGTGGTGCTGCGGCAATGGGGGTGCATGGGCGGCAAATTCGTCCCCGCCTGAGCCTCCGCCACCGGGAACCGCTGACCGTCCAGCTTCCGGCAAATCTCACTTGTCCGCAAATCCAGAGTTGCCAGATAGATGTAATACTCAATCCCCGCCGCCTGGTAGCCCATGAGGTGCCCCTGATTGGCAACGTAATTGCACTCGGTCATCACCAGCCGCCGGGCGTTGTACTTCGCCCCCTGGGCGTCGTCCAGGCCGATGACGGCAAGCAAGTTGTCCCGCATTTCGTCATAGCGCAGCCCCGCCAGCAGGCCCACGGTGACCGTCTCCTCCACGGCGTCGGCGAAGCGCTGGTTGTTGTCCCATAACCGGTCAGACCAGTTTTTCCCGCTCCAGTTGGCGGAGAGGGCCGCAGAAATCTGGTTGTCCCCCAGCAGGTCGAAGCGGTAGCCTTCCCCGGTGTACTGCTCCACGTCGAAGATGGTGCGGTAATAGCTCTGCTCCAGCGTGTCAGAGAGGCGGTCGCTGACGTACTCTACCTCACTGAGCCCCACCCGCCGGGCCTGGGCGTAAATGTCGTCCCGGAGGGCCTGCAAGCGGCTGATGCGGTTGGCGTAGGCCGGGGCGGAGAGCCTGGCCCAGATGTCCCGCTTCACCTGCCCGGTGGCGGTCTGGTACTGCTCCCGCAGGGCGTCCCTTGCCTCCTCCGTCTCCCGGACGGTCAGCAGGGAGGTGGCCGTTTTCTCATTCATCGCCCCGCCCTTCACATAGGCGGAGAAGGTCTTTTCAATCTGCCCGACGATGTGTTCCTGGGCCTTGTCGTAGAGGGTGCTGATTTGCGCCACCGTTTTCTCCGCCCTGGTGTGCAGCAGCTGCTCCAGATTCAGGCTCCGCCGCTTCCAGTAGTCCCGGCTGTTCATTCAGCGCCGCTCAGCAGGCCGTCCACCCGCTTTTCCGCCTCTTTTTCCTCGTCACCGCCGGAGGCCCCCATGCTCTGCTGGTAGGTCTCCATGTTCTCCTGTTTTTGCTGCCGGATATTCCGCACCGCCTCCGCCGGGTCACGGATGAACCACAGCTGAGAGAGCAGCGTTCTGTCGTCCACGATGCCCTGTAAACTGGTCACCATCTGCACAATTTCCGTCTCGTTGATGGGGGTGGAGATGGTGAACACCACGTCCACATCGGTGACGGGCACCTCCCGCATGGCCCCCTTCACCGTGAGCCAGCGGTTGTAAAGCGTCAGCCGCTCCTTGAGGCCCCGCTCCATCCGGCGAATCTTGTTCTTCACCAGCAGATTCATGGTCAGCAGCTTCAGCTTCAGGGCCTGCCCGGAGCTGTTGCCCGCGAAGTTCTCGTCGCTCATGTCCACCGTAAGGGTCATCTTGTGCATCTCCCGGACGGCGGCGTCGGCCAGCACCTGGACGCTGCTCTCGTCGAAGGTCTTTTGGATGTACTCCACCTTCGCGTCCAGCGGAGCGCCGTCGATGAACTTGCTGCGGAGCATCTGCTCCTCGTCCCCGTCCCGTAGGCTCATGCCGAAGAACACCAGCAGGGCGTCCACGAACTTCTGCTTGTCCGTGAACCGGTTG
>JAJQET010000091.1 GCA_021201515.1 Clostridiales bacterium
TTAAATTATACCATAAAGTGAAGGATATGAGGAGAGTTTTTAGAGGTTACCATAACAAGGTAATATAAGTAAATTGGATAAAACGCAACCATACGTTGATTTTAATATTGAATGGACCAAGACACAACTATCAGCAGGAATACGATTGATACAGAGAAGAAACAGCGAAAAGAGAACCCCAAAACTTTTGGGATTCTCTCTTCACCATATGCTTTGCAGGGACGCATAAGGAATACCCTGCGCTATTTGGACTACTACTTATGCTTCAGATTTGCCACTTTTATCCTATCAGATGTTTAGCAAATCATTTGCTTCCTTTCCACTTGCCCTCAGCCAGATCGCTGATAGCGCGGTCATAGTATTTATCAAGGTCAAAGAAAACCATGCAGGCAACGCTGATTGCACAGGTGATAACAGGCACCCAAACATAACTGACATTGATTGCAGCAATCGAAGCGGCTCCGTTTGGATTTGCATCGAAATTGCCCGCACTCAGAATCCAGCCAAGGGCTGCCGTCCCGATGCCGGAACCAATTTTCATGCAGAACGAGGAAGCGGCATTTCCCATACCGGTTGCTTTCACTCCGGTCAGCCAGGAGCCATATGTAATGGAGTCCTGAAGCAGTCCAAACATAGATGCGCCGCAGCAGCCAAAAGCTGCACCCTTCAAGACATTACACAGCACGAGCAGAGTGAGGTTCGTTCCCGCGAGGGAAGTCAGCACAAAGGAGGCCACGCATCCGCCCATGCCGATGAGCGCAGTGTACCGTTTCCCGATGTATTTCATGACGAACGGTGTCGCAAACATCGTGACAATCTGTGCTGCGGACAAAGAGTTTGCGAGTGTGGCATAGAGATTTGCGTCTCCCAGCACATATTCCGCGAAGTAAGCGGCGCTGCCGAAAAAGGTGGACATCATAAAGTAATCGCTGAATAGGAATACAACCATCAAGAGCCAGTATTTGTTCTTTACCAGGCTTTTAAGGCATTCAAGGATGGACGGACCTGCCTGGTTTTCCTCCGTGGCATCCTCTACCACGCGCTCTTTGCAGAAATAGAACGTAACCAGATTCAAAACGATAAACAAAACCATCAACGTCACGAAAGTGAGGGTCCAGCCTCGCTGAGTGTAACGATCTCCTCCGCCGAAAAACCCGGCCAGTTGCAGAACCACTGTGTTGAATGAGAAAATCTACAGAGCGAAAAACCTGTTGATTTATTCGGAGTATACCTATAGCGAGATCGCGTCCTATTTGGGGTTTTCCTCCCAGAGCCATTTTTCGGGACAGTTCAAGCGGATTGTTGGGATGTCACCTGGACAATTTCGGAAAAAATACTCCCGCAATAAATCATAGTGCCTTTGCTGATTCTCCACGCGGTATACAGGCAACAACTTTGCCGCTTCGATGTTTGCTGGAAACAAAAAGGCAGTATGGACAACAAGAATGTGTGATACAGACGATGAAAACAACCGGCAGGCCGTCGCATAAACTTGTGACAGCCTGCCGGTTATTTGTTTTGTTCCTCAACTTGAGCAAAGGGGAATCCCGACCTAAGCCTCCTCTTTGGGAATGGGTACATCGGAAGCGGGTTCGGTTGGGGGAGAAGCCTCAGCTGTGGTATCTATCGAGGAATCATCCATAGTATCATTTATATTTCTGCAAATATACAAATCCGTTGTTTTCTTCCATAATTACTTTGAAGCGCATATAACCCAAATGTTCATACAGCCGAATGTTTTGCGGACACTGAATGCTCGAATTGATTTCATATCTGTCAGCACAGTTTCTATTTTCCAATTCTCGTATCAGTGCGGTTCCAATTCCCATGCCCTGATAATCCGGCCTGACAAACGTTCGCCCGATATAGGATGTTCCGTTTTCAATATGGCCTCGTGTTGACGCGATGATGGCTCCGTCCGAATCTAAAACCTTCAAAAACAGGTCCGTTTGAAACTGTGCTTCCAGTTCAGCCAAAGTTTGAACCATAGGATCTATCCCATAGTTGTTAAACTCTTCCGCCTCCTGTGCGAAGGCCAACCTTTGCAGTGCCAGGATTTCCTGCAAATCCTTCTCGTCCGCTGGTAATATGTCCATATACGCTCTCCTATATGCAGCCTGGATTTGATGTACTCTGTCCTTTTACCACTCAATAGGCAACAAGTTAGTCCAATATTGCTGCTTAGCTCCAGGGGTTCTCTGTGGAATAGGGCAGGCTCTTGGGCTGATTGTAGGCGATGTCCTCCACGCCCAGGAACTTGAACACCTCATAGAGGTACTTGCCCACATGGGAGAAGGCCACAGCGCCGTGGTGGGGATACCGCTTCTGAATCAGCACATGGCGGTAGAATCGGCCCATCTCCGGGATGGCGAACACGCCGATGCCGCCGAAGGAGCGGGTAGGCACGTCCAGAATCTCGCCCTGGGCGATGTAGCTGCGGAGCACGCCCTCGCTGTCGCACTGGAGGCGGTAGAAGGTGATGGGGCTGGCGGCGATGTCGCCCTCCAGCGTGCCACGGGTGAAGTCCGGCTCGCTGCCCTGGGGCTCCAGCAGGCGGTGCTGAATCAGCTGATACTTCACGGCCCGATCAGAGCAGAGCTTGCACTCCGGGGTGTTGCCGCAGTGGAATCCCATGAAGGTATCAGTCAGTTTGTAGTCGTACTTGCCCACGATGTCCTCATCGTAGATGTACTTGGGAACGCTGTTGTTGATGTCCAGCAGGGTGACGGTGTCGCCGGAGACGCACATCCCGATGTACTCAGACAGAGCGCCGTAGATGTCCACCTCGCAGGAGACAGGGATGCCCCGACTGACCAGACGGGAGTTGACGTAGCAAGGCTCGAACCCAAACTGGCTTGGGAAGGCGGGCCAGCACTTGTCCGCAAAGGCGACGTATTTTTTGCTGCCCTTGTGGGCCTCTGCCCAGTCCAGCAGGGTCAGCTCGAACTGGGCCATGCGCTCGTTCAGCTCAGGGTAGTAACTGCCCTCGCCCATCTCGGCGGCCATGTCCGCGCAGACGGCGGGGATGCGGGGGTCGCCCGCGTGTTCCTTGTAGGAAACCAGCAAATCCAGCTCGGAATTTTCCTCGATTTCCACGCCAATTTCATACAGGCCCTTGATGGGAGCGTTGCAGGCGAAAAAGTCCTGAGGACGGGGGCCGAAGGTGATGATCTTCAAATTCTTCACGCCGATGATGGCACGGGCTACGGGTACGAAGTCCCGAATCATGTCCGCCACTTCATCGGCGGTGCCAACCGGGTACTCCGGGATATAGGCGTTCAGGTGGCGCATTCCCAGATTGTAGGAACAGTTCAACATACCGCAGTAGGCGTCGCCACGGCCGTCGATCATGTTACCGTCGCCCTCGGCGGCAGCCACAAACATACAGGGGCCGTCAAACCGCTGGGCGATTTCCGTCTCCGGAGTCTCCGGGCCGAAGTTGCCCAAAAACACCACCAGGGCGTTGCAGCCCGCCGCGGTCACATCATCCACGGCCTTGAGCATATCCAGCTCGTTCTCTACAGTGACGGGGCACTCGTAGAGGCCCTCGCCGTAGGCGGCCACGATGTTTTTCCGGCGCTGGGTGGACAGGGCGATGGGGAAGCAGTCCCGGCTGACGGCGATGATACCCAGCTGGACGGTCGGAATGTTGTTGCCTAACATTTGAAATTCCTCCTCACTTTCAAATCAATGGCTGGTTGAATGACTTATAACAGTTCAGAAAACAGGTGTTTACAGGCCGGGTAGATTTTACAGAACTGCCGGTACCGCTCCTCGTAGAGCGCCGCCAGTTCCGGGTCAGGCTCCACCGTGTCCACCACATGAACGAGGCTATTGCAAACAGCCTTAACGGTGGGATAGGTGCTGTCCGCCACCATCGCCAGCATTGCGCCGCCCATGCCGGGGCCTTGCTCGGACTCTACAATTTCCAGCGTCACGTTCAGCACATTGGCGCAGATGGTCTTCCACAGGGCACTTTTCGCGCCGCCGCCGCAGATTTTGCTCCGCTCGATGACGATGCCCTGGGCGCGGGCCACCTCCAGGCTGTCCCGGATGCCGAAGGCCACGCCTTCCAGTACCGCCTGAATCAGGTCGGCGCGGGTGGTGTCCATGGTCATGCCGATGAAGGTGCCCCGGGCGTTGGTGTCGTTGATGGGGCTGCGCTCCCCCATCAGGTAGGGCAGGAAAAAGACATGGTTTTTCCCCAGCTTGTCCTTTGTGATAGGAGCCTGTTCTCCGCCGTAGTCCTCGGTCTGGAAGATATCCTCCATCAGCCACTTGTTGCAGCTGGCGGCGGAGAGCATACAGCCCATCAGGTGGTAGTTCCCATCGGCGTGAGCTAAGGAATGGAGGGCGTTCTGCGGGTCCACGCCGAAGTTTTCGCTGGAGATGAAAATCGTCCCGGAGGTGCCGAGGGAGATGTTACAAGCTCCCTCGCCTACAGTGCCGGTCCCCACCGCGGCGGCGGCGTTGTCCCCGGCTCCGGCGGCCACCACCACTGTCTCCGGGAGGCCCAGCTTTTTCGCCATATCGGGCAGGAGCGTCCCCACCGGCTGGTAAGATTCAAAGATTCGCGCCATATGGGACTCTTTTACGCCGCAGAGGTTCAGCATCTCCTTCGACCAGCATTTATTTTTTACGTCGAAGAGCAGCATCCCGGAGGCGTCGGAGACGTCAGTGCAGTGAATGCCAGTCAGCTTGTAGTTGATAAAATCCTTCGGGAGCATGATCTTGTCGATTTTGGCGAACAGATCGGGCTCGTTTTCCCGCATCCAAAGCAGCTTGGGGGCAGTGAACCCGGCGAAGGCGATGTTTGCGGTGTACTGGCTGAGCTTCTCCTTGCCGACAACGTTGTTCAGGTAGTCCACCTGCTTCGCGGTGCGCCCGTCGTTCCAGAGGATGGCGGGGCGGATTACGTTGTCATCCTCGTCCAGTACCACCAAGCCGTGCATCTGACCGCCAGCACCAATACCCGCCACCTGGGTGGCGTCGAAGCCCGCCAGCAGTTCGGGGACCCCTTGCTCCACGGCGGTGAGCCAGTCCTCGGGGTTTTGCTGGCTCCAGCCGGGGTGGGGGAACTCCAGCGGGTAATCCTTGGAGACGATGTGTAAAATTTGACCCGTTTCGTCCATCAACAGCAGTTTGGCCGCCGAAGTGCCCAGGTCGATTCCGATGTAGAGCATAAGTGCCCCTCCTTTTTGATACTCACCGAAAATTATGATTGTACAGACATCGGATTACTGTCTCTCCGAGTTCAGTGGTGTAAACGTCACCTTTCTGAGAATTGTGCGGGCCATTGGCACCATTTGCAAGCGAATTTGATTCTTGCCATCATAGAATAGACCAGAAATCTCACATATGTGCCACGAAGAATTTTCAGGTTTCTTTTCCGGAACGAACAGAGACAAATCCTTCGGGGAAATGCGAAGATGTTCCAAGTCTCTGTTGACAGGCGACACTATCTTTTCGGAAAATCCGGAAATCGGGAGATTCCGAAGAATCGCTTCTTGGGAGGGCAGCTCCACGCAGTAAAGCAACGGACCATAGCTGACATAAATATCATTCAGACTGTCTCTGTGAAATTCTACGTTCGGTTCAAACGTGACTGTGACCGTATCCTCACGCCATACCCGACGCAAGGAAATCTCCCGGCAGCGATGATTTGGATTTTCATACACTCTGCCATTGATGGTCATACGCTCTGCCCAGGATGGCATTCTAAGAGAAACGGAGAAAATAGTTGGGGTATCCACTTTGATGTGAATCGCAGCTTGCATCTCAAACGGGTACTCCGTCTCCTGTCGGATACTGACCCTTCTGTTCTGATAGCTGCTCTGGTATTCATACGGGCCATAACTGGCAATGACAAATCCCTCCTGACTACGGCACAGCATAGACTGAATAAAATAGGGTATAATCCTGCCGGAGTTGGGAACGCAGCAGACGGCAGCCTCCTGATGGGTGGAAGAGTATTTGTATCTGGGATTTCGTTGTTTCACGTTCGGGTGGGAATGTTCATCCGCACAATAGCAGTTGTCGGTTTTCAGATACATAATCGAACTGTCCGTTGGGTGCTTCATGCCTTCCGCTGCGTTGTAGTAAAGCCATTCGATTCGCTCATTCCATTGTATATCCCCTGTCAGTTCCGCAAGGAGACTGTAGGTATGCAGAAGTTCATGAACGGAACAAAATTCGTACCCTGTCCATGTTGCACCCGCTTGGCGCCCTCCGATACACTCATCTCCGATGGGACCGCCGGAAGGGGCCAGATAGTCCGATAGCTTTTGAAGCATGGCGTTCAGCGCCGGTCTGTATCGCTCATCCCGTTCAGCGGCAATGGCGAGGGCGCGGATATGTTCGTAGGTGTGAACGCCGTGTCCTTTCAGGCGATAGTTCGGATCAAGGACATTTGATGCCTGAATATCCGCTTCTGATTGGTCGCTGCTGCTGTACTCCTCGTACAACCACAGGGCATAGTCCCAATAGCTTACCTCTCCTGTGATTTGATACAGCCAATAAAAGGCGTCCGTCACAGTCAGGCCATGCCCTACGCCAGCGCCTGGATGATTTACTCGGAAGGGATGACTTTTCCCCATTGGATACCCTTCCATAATGCGGTCAGCAGCCATGCAGACCCATTCACATAGTTCAGGTTTGTCGAGTGCCTCATAGCAGGCCAACAGGCCGCGGAAAAGGGTAGACTGCGCCCACAGCTCTCCGTTTTCTCCATCACAGTGGAACCGCAGAGAGCGGTCATAAATCCCAAGATAACCGTCGTCCTGCGTTGCCCATATTTTGTTGAGATACCGCTCGGTCTCCTGTAAATACTCCGGTTCGCCCAGCAGAATGGCAGAGCGGACATAGCCATCCCGCCAGTTGGACTGAGTTTCGCTGTTCCCCCAAAACAATTGCGCGTCATTATATTGTGCATATGG
>JAJQET010000254.1:0-3567 GCA_021201515.1 Clostridiales bacterium
CCCGGCGGACATCCGCTGCGCCATCGGCCCCGGCATCTCCCGCTGCTGCTTCGAGACCAGAGGCGATGTGCCCCAGGCCATGAGGGAAGCCCTGGGGTCGGAGGCGGAGGACTTCATCGACACCCTTCCCAACGGAAGGTTTCGGGTGGATTTGAAGGGAATCAACCGCCGCTGGGCGGAAAAGGGGGGGCGTTCCCCCGGAAAATATCGTGATTTCTGACGATTGCACCAGCTGTAAACGTGATATATACTGGTCTCATCGGCACACAGGCCCCGCCAGAGGATCCATGGCCGCCGTGATTCAGCTCAACCCCTGAGGCAAGGTTACTGATTATGAGGAAGCTACGAACATTTCTATCCCTGCTGCTGGCGGCGGCCATGCTCTGCGCCCTGACGGCCTGCGTGGGCAGCGTCAGCGCCAGTCTGGCCGCATCCGCGTCCTCATCCGCCTCGGAGTCGGCCTCCGGCTCCTCCAGCGGTGACCTGCCCGCCGACCCGGACGCAACGCTGTCCGACGAGGAGGACGAAACGGAGGCGCAGCCCTTCACCCTGGGCTATTACACCGACGTCAGCTTCAACCCCTATTACTGCGAGAACTCCGCCAACCAGACCATCATCAGCCTGCTGTTCGACACGCTGATCGAACTGGATGAGGGCTTCACGGTGCAGCCCTGCCTGGCCACCGGTGTCACCTGTCAGGTGTCCTCTGCCTCCGGCGAGGAGGAGGACGAAACGGGCGGGGCGGACACCTCCGACACCGAAGGCGAAGGCGGCGAGAGCGAGGCGGAGGCGGAGAAAACGGAGACAAAGACCTATGACCTGGTCACCACCGTCACCGTCACCCTGCGCACCGACGTGACCTTCACCGACGGCACCGCCATGGATGCGGACGACGTGGTCTATTCCCTGAATCAGGCCCGCAGCGAGGACAGCATTTACTATTCCCGGCTCAGCAAGGTGAAGTCCGTCAAGGCGGAGAACAGCAGCACCGTGGTCATCAAAGTGAACGGCGCCAACGCCAGCTTTGACCGGCTGCTGGACATCCCCATCGTCAAGGAGGGTACCGGTCAGGACGACCTGCCCACCGGCACCGGGGCCTACCGCCTGTGCTACGACGGGGACGACCCCTCCTGCCTGGAGGCCAACGCCGACTGGTGGCGGGGGGAGACCCTGCCGCTCACCACCATCCCCCTCTATGGGGCGGGGGACAGCGACTATCTCCTCTACGGCTTCGGCAGCGGGGCCATCAGCCTGGTGACCACCGACCTGACCGGCACCAGCACCCTGAGCTACAACGGCAATTTCCAGGTGGCGGACTACGCCACCACCGTCATGCTTTTCCTGGGCTGCAACACGGAGAAGGGGGCCTGCGCCACCCGAAAGGTGCGCAGCGCCATCTACTACGCCCTGGACCGGGATACCCTGGTGAGCAAGATGCTGTCCGGCCACGGGGAGGCCACCAGCCTGCCCATCAGCCCCAGCGCGGCGGACTACGATGAGTCGCTGGCGGAGACCCTGTCCCAGGACACGGAAAAGTCTGCGGAACTGCTGGACGGCAGTTATTCCGGGGAGGAGCTGACCCTGATCGTCAACTCCGACTCCACCTTTAAGGCGTCCATCGCCCAGGAGATCGCGGCGGAGCTGGAGGCCCTGGGCATGAGCGTGACGGTGGAGACCCTGTCTTGGAGCGACTTCAAAGCCGCCGTGGCCGACGGCGACTATGACCTGTACCTGGGCGAGGTACAGCTCACCGCCGACTTCGGCCTGGACGCCTTCCTGGAGGAGGACGGCGCACAGAATCCCAGAGGCTACGCCGACGCCGACCTGGCCACCCTTTACACCGCCTTCCAGAAATCCAGCGGAGATGCCAGACTGGACGCTGCGGCGGCGCTGTACACGGAGCTGGCCGAACAGGCCCCCTTTATCCCCATTTGTTTTAAATGTTATTCCGCCCTGTATCAGTGGAATACGCTGACCAGCCTGACCCCCACCCAGCACAATCTGTTCTATCAGTTCTCCGGCTGGACCTTTGCCGGCCAGACCGATGAGGCTGAGGAACAGGCGTCATAAAAGAGACAACAGTAGGAGGAGACCAGTTATGAACCGAGTGTATCGTTGCTATGCGGAGAAGCGGCCCGGCTTTGACGTGGAGGCCCGGCAGATCTACAGCGAGCTGAAGGAGCAGCTGGGGATGCGGAGCCTCACCGGGGTGCGCATCCTCTACCGGTACGATGTGGAGCGCGTCAGCGAGGAGGTGTACCGGCAGGCGGAGGGAACCGTGTTCTCCGAGCCCATGGTGGACAGCTTCTATGAGGAGGAGCCGCCGGTCATCGACGGCCCCCACACCATCCTGGCGGTGGAGGCCCTGCCCGGTCAGTTCGACCAGCGGGCGGATTCCTGCGCCCAGTGCATCCAGCTTTTGGCGGGGTGCGACCGGCCCCTGGTGAAGGCGGCCACCCTCTACGTCCTCCAGGGGGAGATCTCCCCGGAGGAGCGGCAGAAGGCGGCAGGCTACCTCATCAACCCGGTGGAGCGCCGGGAGGCCGCCATGGACAAGCCCGCCACCCTGGTGCAGCAGTACGCCATCCCCACCGAGGTTGCGGTGGAGGAGGGCTTCCTGAACCTGGACCGGGAGGGCCTTGCCGACCTGCTGGGTCAGTTGGGTCTGGCCATGGACGTGGACGACCTGGCCTTCCTCCAGGACTACTTCCGGAAAGAGGAGCATCGGGACCCTACCATCACGGAGATTCGGGTCATCGACACCTACTGGTCCGACCACTGCCGCCACACCACCTTCGGCACCCATATCGATAGCACCGAAATTGCCGACCCCGACGTGCAGGCCGCCTATGAGCGGTACCTGGCGGGCCGGGTAGAGGTCTACGGCGAGGAAAAGGCGGCCCTGCGTCCCCAGACCCTGATGGATTTGGGCACCCTGGGGGCCAAGGTGCTGAAAAAGCAGGGCTGCCTGGACAACCTGGACGAGAGCGAGGAGATCAACGCTTGCTCCATCCACATCCCCGTGACCGTGGACGGCGGGGAGGAGGACTGGCTCCTCCAGTTCAAGAACGAGACCCACAACCATCCCACAGAAATTGAGCCCTTCGGCGGGGCGGCCACCTGCATCGGCGGCGCCATCCGGGACCCTCTGTCCGGCCGGGCCTATATCTATCAGGCCATGCGCATCACCGGCTGCGGCGACCCCCGCACCCCTCTGGAGGAGACCATCCCCGGCCGCCTGCCCCAGCGGAAGCTGGCCACCACCGCCGCCGCGGGCTACTCCTCCTACGGCAACCAGATCGGTCTGGCCACCGGCATCGTCAACGAATACTATCACCCCGGCTATGTGGCCAAGCACATGGAGCTGGGGGCCGTGGTGGGGGCCGTCCGCTCCGACGCCGTGGTGCGCACCGAGCCCCAGCCCGGAGACGTGGTCATCCTGCTGGGTGGCCGCACCGGACGGGACGGCATCGGAGGGGCCACCGGCTCCTCCAAGAGCCATAAGCTGGACTCGCTGGCCACCATGGGCTCCGAGGTGCAGAAGGGCAACGCCCCGGAGGAGCGGAA
>JAJQET010000254.1:3667-6926 GCA_021201515.1 Clostridiales bacterium
CGCTGGCCACCATGGGCTCCGAGGTGCAGAAGGGCAACGCCCCGGAGGAGCGGAAAATCCAGCGGCTGTTCCGTGACCCCGATGTTACCCGAATGATCAAGCGCTGCAACGACTTCGGCGCAGGCGGCGTGTCTGTCGCCATTGGTGAGCTGGCGGACGGCCTCTCCATCGACCTGAATGCCGTGCGGAAAAAGTACGAGGGCCTGGACGGCACCGAGCTGGCTATCTCCGAATCTCAGGAGCGGATGGCCGTGGTGGTAGCCCAGGAGGACGCGGAGCAGTTCATCGCCGCCGCCACAGCGGAGAACCTGGAAGCCTATCAGGTGGCCGTGGTGACGGAAAGTCCCCCGGATGGTGCTGCACTGGAACGGGAAGGAAATCGTCAACCTGTCCCGCGCCTTCCTGAACTCCAACGGCGCCGTGAAGCACGCCGCCGTCTCCGTCCCCCAGGGGGCGGGCAAGCTGCCCACCGGTGACACTGGCGACGTAAAGGCCCGGTTCCTCGCCATCGCGAAGGACCCCAACACCGCCTCCCAGCGGGGGCTGGGGGAGCGGTTCGACGCCTCCATCGGCGCAGGCTCCGTCCTGTTCCCCTACGGCGGCAAGCGGCAGCTGACCCCGGCCCAGGCCATGGTGGGCCTGCTGCCCGTGGGCCCCGGCCGCACCACCGACACCTGCTCCATCATGGCCAGCGGCTTCGACCCCATGCAGATGGCGGCGGACCCCTTCTACGGCGCACAGTGCAGCGTGGTGGAGTCTGTGGCGAAAGTCGTGGCCGCGGGCGGCGACGTGGAGGAGGTCTACCTGACCTTCCAGGAGTATTTTGAGCGGCTCCGCCAGGAGCCGGAGCGCTGGGGCAAGCCCTTCGCCGCCCTGCTGGGGGCCTACCAGGCCCAGATTGGCCTGGGCTGCGCCGCCATCGGCGGCAAGGACTCCATGTCCGGTTCCTTTATGGATTTGGACGTGCCGCCGACGCTGGTTTCCTTCGCCATCGCCCCGGGCAAAGTGGGGGAGATCGTCTCCAACGAGTTCAAGGCCGCCGGAAACCCGGTGTACCTGTTTGAGGCCCCGGAGGGGGACTACGAGGGCACCAAGGCCGTGTGGAACGCCTACCGCCGGCTGCTGCTGGCAGGGAAGGTACGTTCCTCCTTCGCCCTGACCTCCGGCGGCGTGGCCGAGGCGCTGATGAAGATGAGCTTCGGCAACGGCGTGGGCTTCGCCGGTGAGGAAGATGTGGCGGGCGAGCTGCTCTTTGGCCGCCGCTGCGGCTCCATCGTAGCCGAGCTGACGGAGGATGTGGGCTGCGCCCGGAAGCTGGGCGTCACCACGGCGGACGGCTGCATTTCCGTGGCCGGTGTGACCATGTCCATTGACGAGCTGGACCATGCCTGGGAGGGGACGCTGGAGGGCGTCTATCCCACCGACGCGAAAGCAGAGCCTTACGCCATCCCCAACGTGGACTGCGGCGTGCGGCCCAACAGGGCCCCCGCCGCCAGGGTCGCCCGGCCCAGGGCGGTGATTCCGGTGTTCCCCGGCACCAACTGCGAGTATGACACCGCCAATGCCTGCCTCCGGGCGGGTATCCAGCCGGAGATCGTGGTGGTGCGGAACCTGACCACCGACCTGCTGCTGGACTCCGCCAACGCCCTGGAGCAGGCCATCCGGAACGCCCAGATGATCGCCCTCCCCGGCGGCTTCTCCGGCGGCGACGAGCCGGAGGGTTCCGGCAAGTTCATCGCCTCCTTCTTTCGCAACGGGCGCATTCAGGACGCGGTTCATGACCTGCTGAAAAACCGGGACGGCCTGATGCTGGGCATCTGCAACGGTTTCCAGGCCCTGGTGAAGCTGGGCCTGGTGCCCTACGGCGAGATTCGGGACATGGACGACACCTGCCCCACCCTGACCTTCAACCTGATTGGCCGCCACCAGAGCCGTTACTGCGACACCCGGGTGGCCTCGGTACACTCCCCCTGGATGCTGAAAAGCCAGGTGGGCCAGGTGTACAGCGTGCCCGTCTCCCACGGCGAGGGCCGCTTCGTGGCCCCGGCCCCCATTCTGGAGCAGATGGTGAGAAACGGGCAGATCGCCACCCAGTATGTGGACGGCGCTGGCGTCCCCTCTCTGGACATCTCCGCCAACCCCAACGGCTCGGTGTACTCCATCGAGGGCATCTTTTCCCCGGACGGGCGGGTCTTCGGCAAGATGGGCCACACGGAGCGGTGGAACCCCGGCGTGGGCCTGAACATCCCCGGCGAGAAGCTGATGCCCATCTTCGAGTCCGGTGCGGAATATTTTAAGTGAGAACACAGAACCAGACCGGCAGGGCGGCGTTCGCCGCCCTGCCCTTTCATAGCGGGGGAATATGCAATGAACTATGACGCCCTGATTTTTGACGTGGACGGCACCCTCTGGGACGCCCGTGAGCCGGTGACGGTGGGGTGGAACCTGGCCGTGGAGCGGTGGACGGGCCGCCCCAATGTCCTGACGGCGGAGGGGCTGGGCAGGCATTTTGGCAAGACCATGCCGGACATTGTGCGCTCGGTACTGCCGGAGATACCGGAGACGGAAATCGAAGCCTTCTCCGACCTGTGCTTCGAGCTGGAGAACGCCTACGTTATGGAGCATCCCGGCAGGCTGTACCCTGGCGTCCGGGAGACGCTGCCGGAGCTGGCGAAGCGGTACCCCCTCTACATCGTCTCCAACTGCCAGAAGGGGTATATCGAGTGCCTGGTGTACGGTGCCCATCTGGAGGGCCTGTTCTCCGGCTGGCTGTGCTGGGGAGAGACGGGCAAGCCCAAGTGGGCCACCCTCCGCCAGCTGATGGAGGAGCATGACCTCCGCCATCCGGTCTATGTGGGGGACACCCAGGGGGACGCGGACGCCTGCCGGGAGGCGGGCATTGATATGATCGCCGTAAGCTACGGGCTGGGGAAGGCGGAGCGGCCTGTGGCAGAGGTGGACAGGTTTGAGGAGCTGTTGGAGCTGGTGTAGGAATTGATGCCCTCCCGGCGGGGGTGGTTTCCTTAGGAAAGGAAAGAGGAAGAAAATAGGTTTTTGCCCTCCGGGCGGGCCCCATTTCTTGCGCCGCCAAGAAATGGGGGAAAGAAGGCGGCTCAAGAGGGCCGCTGTGCGTCCCTCTTAAGAATCTCCCTCTATCCCGCGGGGCTTCGCGCTGTCCTGCAAATAAGTGGTCTGTTAGACAACAGACGATGTGACTTGTTACGCACCAAAGCTGCCGCCGATGGCGGCTGGCGGGGAT
>JAJQET010000226.1 GCA_021201515.1 Clostridiales bacterium
CATCCACCTTCGGCTTGCTGGTGCGCGCCGGAAACTAGAATAATATCCAGTACTGGGACGATCTGCTGCAGGAGGGCGTGGACATCATCACCCCTGACCCCAAGTCCTCCGGCGGGGCCTGCTGGAACTTCCTGGCCGCCTGGTACTACGCCCAGCAGCAGTATGGCGAGGACGAAACCCAAATCAAGGAATTTATGCGTGCCCTCTATGCCAACGTGCTGGTCATGGACTCCGGCGCCAGAGGGGCCACCACCACCTTTGTGGAGAACGGCCAGGGCGATGTGCTGATTGCCTGGGAGAACGAAGCCCTCCAGACCATGGCTGACTATCCCGGCGAATATGAACTCATCACCCCCAGCGTCAGCATTCTGGCCGAGCCTTCGGTGGCCGTGGTGGACGAAAATGTGGCGGACCACGGCACGGCGGAGGCGGCGGAGGCCTATCTGGAATACCTCTACACCGACGAGGCCCAGCGCCTCATCGGGGAATATTACTACCGCCCCACCAACGAGGAGATTTTGAGCGAGTTCTCCGATGTGTTTGACCTGGACGTAACGCTGTGCACCATCGACGATTTCGGCGGCTGGGACGCGGCCTATGAGAAATTCTTCCAGGACGACGCAATCTTTGACGAGATCTACAACAGCTGATGGGTGGCGTGACAGATGAGAAAAAAACGCAACCGGGTCATACCGGGCTTTGGCCTGACGATGGGCATCACAGTTTCCATGCTGTCCCTGCTGATTTTGCTGCCCCTGGCCTCGGTGCTGATCCGCTCCTTCGAGCTGACTCCAGCGGAGTTCTGGGAGACCATCACCCGGAGCAACGTGGTGGGGGCCTTCCGGACCAGCATCCTGTGCGCCCTGCTGGCGGCGGCCATCAACTGCGTGTTCGGGCTGATTCTGGCCTGGATTCTGGTGCGCTACGACTTTCCCGGCAAGCGGCTCATTGACGGCATGATCGAGCTGCCCTTCGCCCTGCCCACCGCCGTGGCGGGCATCACCCTGGCGAAGATGTACTCTGACCAGGGGGTGCTGGGCCAGGCCCTGAACAGCATCGGGATTCAGGGCTCCTACAGCCGGGTGGGGCTGGTGATTGCCCTGGTGTTTGTGGGGATTCCCTTTGTGGTGCGCTCCATTCAGCCGGTGCTTCGGAAGCTGCCTCCCTCCTGCGAGGAGGCGGCGCTGATGCTGGGGGCCTCCAAGGGGTTCACCTTCCGCCATGTCATCCTGCCGGAGCTGACCCCGGCCCTGCTGACCGGCTTTGGGCTGGCCCTGGCCCGTGGCATTGGCGAATACGGCAGCGTCATCTACATCTCCGGCAACAGCGCGAAGAATGGCACGCAGGTGGTGTCCTATGTCATCATGCAGAAGCTGAACTCCGGCAGCGCCGACTACGTTGGCGCCGCCGCCATCGCCCTGGTGCTGCTGGCGATTTCGTTTCTGCTAATGTTCCTGCTGAACATGGTGCAGTGGTTCGCCGCCCGGCGGACCCGGTGAGAGGAGGGTGCGCTGTGAAGCAAACGAAAAAAGCCCGCCTGACGGCGGGGCAAATCGCGCTGATTGTCATCGGGGTGCTGTTCTTTGCGGTGATGCTGGTGTGGCCCTTGGTGGAAGTCCTCTACCGCGCCCTGAAGGACGGCTGGGCACTGTATTGGAATGCTGTCACGGCGGAGAATACCCTCTCCGCCCTACGGGTCACGCTGCTGGCGGCAGCCGTCGCCCTGCTGGTGGACACGTTCTTCGCCCTGGCGGCCTCCTGGCTGCTGACCAAGTTCGACTTTCGGGGTAAGAGTCTGTTGACCACGCTGATCGACATCCCCTTCTCCATCTCTCCGGTCATCGCCGGTCTGGCGTTCATCATGATGTTCGGCCGCAACGGTCTGGCTACGCCGGTGGTCAACTGGTTCAACGACACCTTCGGCACGGACATCGCGCTGGTGTTCTCCATCCCCGGCGTAGTGCTGGCCACCATCTTTGTGACCTTCCCCTATGTGCTGCGGGAACTGCTGCCGGCCATGAACCTGCAGGGCTGCGCGGAGGAGGAGGCCGCCCAACTGGGGGCGGGGGGCTTTACCATCTTCTGCCGGGTCACCCTGCCCCAGATCAAGTGGCCCCTCATCTATGGAATGGTGCTGTGCGCGGCCCGGGCCTTCGGGGAGTTCGGCGCGGTCTACGCCGTGTCCAAGGCCCGTGGCGAGACCTTCACCCTTCCCCTGGAGGTGGACGCACTCTATATGTCCGGCGGCGCAGAGGCCATCACACAGGCGTTTGCGGTGTCCTCCATCCTGGTGCTGCTGGCGCTGGTCATGCTGATTTTGAAGAATATTGCCGAATGGCGGGCGAGAAAGTCCGCGGCGCAGGAGGAATGAACGATGTTTCTGGAGGCAAACGAGCTGAACAAACGGTTCGGAGACTATGAGGCGGCCCGTGGTGTCACCTTCGGCGTGGAACAGGGCAAGATGGCGGCCCTCCTGGGCCCCAGCGGCAGCGGCAAAACCACCATCCTCCGCATGATCGCGGGGCTGGAGCAGCAGGACAGCGGCGACATTTTTATCGACGGGAGGAACGTCAACGATGTGCCCGCAGGGAACCGCGGCATCGGGTTCGTGTTTCAGAACTATGCCCTGTTTCGTTACATGACCGTCTATGACAACATTGCCTTTGGCCTGAAGGTGCAGAAGAAAAGCAAAGCGGAAATCCATGCGCGGGTGACGGAGCTGATTCAGCTGGTGGGCCTGACCGGCCTGGAGAAGCGGTATCCCAATCAGCTCTCCGGCGGACAGAAGCAGCGGGTTGCCTTTGCCCGGGCCATTGCCCCAGGCCCAAGCCTACTGTTGCTGGACGAGCCCTTCGCCGCCATCGACGCCAAGGTGCGCAAGGAGCTGCGGGTCTGGCTCAGGGATATGATCGTTCAGGTGGGCATCACCAGCATTTTCGTCACCCACGACCAGGAGGAGGCCCTGGAGGTCTCCGACGAAATTATCATCCTCAACGAGGGCCGCATTGAGCAGATGGGGACGCCTGCGGAAATCTATCTGCACCCCCAAACCCCCTTTGTGGCCCAGTTTGCCGGCAACTCCAGCGTGGTGGAGGGCCTGTCCGGCTTCCGTGGCTTCGGGCATCTGCCGTCTGGGCAAAAGGTTTTGATTCGGCCGGAGTTCGTGGATGCGTTCAAGAAGGACAACGTCCAAATGCAGTCCTTTGCGGACCGGGCGGAGGACGGCATTGTCACCGGCATCAGCTTCCGGGGCAGTTCCCTGGAGGTGCGTCTGGCGGTTCACGGCATCACATTGCTCACCAACCGCTCCCTGGAACGCCGGGAAATTCGCCTGGGGGAGCATATGAATGTCTTTCTCCACAGGGTGTACTGTATGGAGGGCGGCCGTACACAGGTGGTGGAAAACGAGCTGCTGAAGGACGTTAGCATGGAATAATGCCGGAAGGTACCACAGGCATACCGCAGGAGCGGCGCTGTAACGGCGCCGCCCCTGCCTGCTCCGCCTGATTCCAAAACAAAAGACCGTTTTCGGGAAAAAATTCCTTGACAAACGGTGCATCATGTACTATAATAACAGCTGTTGATTGGCTTGGACGATTAGCTCAGCTGGCTAGAGCATCCGCTTGACGTGCGGAAGGCCACAGGTTCGAATCCTGTATCGTCCACCAGAAATGCCCTGTGACTGTGGGAAACAGTCACAGGGTTTCTTTTTGTGCAATCAATCCGGTGCAGGCAGCGGAGGGCATACCACTTCCGCCCGTTGCGGGGCACAGGAGGCGGGCTAATACGCCGCCAGGCCCTGAGGGTCCAGAATCCGCACCCCGCCGTACTCCGTCTCCACCAGCCCCTCCCGGGTGAACCGCTGCAGGGTGCGGTTCACCGTGACCCGGCTGGCGCTGATGGCGGAGGCCAGCTCGTCCTGGGAGCAGCGGATCAGCCCGTCCTCCTCCCTGGGCAGGGTCAGCAGGTACCGGGCCAGCCGCTGGTCAGCCCGTAGGAAGGCCATGTTGTCCACCTGAGAGGACAGCAGCCGCACCGTCCGGGCCAGATATTTCAGCAGCGCCAGGGTCAGCTCCGGGTTGGCGGACATCTCCTCCACCGCCATCTGCCGGTCGATGGGGACGATGGCGCACTCCGTCATGGCCACCGCAGAGGACACCCGCGGCAGCTCATCAAAGAAGGACGCCTCCCCGAACAGGCTGCCGCTGTGGTAGATGTTCAGCACCCGCTCTACCCCCTCCACAGAGGAGCTGTAGGTCTTGACCCGTCCGCTTTTCAGGTAGTAAAAGTGCCGGGCGGTGGTGTCCTGTAAATAGATGATTTGGCCGGGGCGGTAACGCCGGGCCTGATAGTGGGCGGCGAAGGGGGCCCAGATGTCTTTGGGCAGGTTCAGTTCCTGCAAGCTGAAATATTCCACAAAATCTCCTCCTTTGTCCCAGATTGTATCATAGTTTACATTCTTTTGCAACCGGATTCGGTATGATAGAAGCAGTAAATGGCGGCCCCCGGGCCGCAGGTTGAATGAGGAGGTACGTTTACCATGGGAATGACAATGACCCAGAAGATTTTGGCCGCCCACGCCGGGCTGAGCAGCGTGGCCCCCGGCCAGCTCATCGAGGCAAAGCTGGATTTGGTACACGGCAACGACGTGACCGCTCCGGTGGCCATCGGGGTGCTGGAGGAATACGGCATCAAACAGGTGTATGACAGGGACAAAATTGTGATCGTGCTGGATCACTACACCCCCTGTAAGGACATCAAGGCGGCCCAGCTGTGCAAGGTGGCGAGGGACTTCGCCCGTGTTCAGGGCCTGACCCACTTCTACGATGTGGGCGAGATGGGGGTGGAGCACGCCCTGATCCCCGAAAAGGGGCTGGTGGTGCCCGGCGACCTGACCATCGGCGCGGACTCCCACACCTGCACCTATGGGGCCCTGGGGGCCTTCTCCACCGGCGTAGGCTCCACCGACATGGCGGCGGGCATGGCCAGCGGCCTGAACTGGTTCAAGGTGCCCCCTGCCATCAAGGTGACGCTGACCGGCAAGTTCAAGCCCTTCGTGTCCGGCAAGGACGTAATGCTCCACCTGATTGGCGAAATCGGCGTGGACGGTGCACTGTATAAGAGCCTGGAGTTCACCGGCCCCGCCATGGGCGAGCTGACCATGGACGACCGGTTCACCATCGCCAACATGGCCATCGAAGCCGGCGCGAAGAACGGCATCTTCCCGGTGGACGACAAGACGCTGGACTATTTGAAGGGCCGCACCGACCGCCAGCCTGTGATTTACGAGGCCGACCCCGACGCCGAATACGAGCGGGAGGTGGTCATCAACCTGGACGAGCTGGACTCCACCGTGGCCATGCCCTTCCTCCCCGGCAACGCCAAACGGGTGCAGGAGGTCAAAGGCATCAAGCTGGACCAGGTGGTCATCGGTTCCTGCACCAACGGCCGCATCAGCGATATGCGGGCGGCGGCGGCGATTTTGAAGGGCCGCAAGGTGGCCCCTGGCGTCCGCTGCATCGTCCTCCCCGCCACTCAGGAGATCATCTCCCAGATGATTCAGGAGGGCATTTACATGGACCTGCTGGAGGCGGGCTGCGCCATCTCCACCCCCACCTGCGGCCCCTGCCTGGGCGGACACATGGGTTGTATGTGCGAGGGCGAGGTGGCCGTGTCCACCACCAACCGGAACTTTGTGGGGCGCATGGGCCATGTGGACAGCAAGGTGATTCTGGCCTCCCCCACGGTGGCGGCGGCCTCCGCAGTGAAGGGCGTCCTGGCCGACCCCGCCGAGCTTTGATGAAGGAGAATAGCCAATGGCGACCATGAAGGAACGCCTTTTGCCGCTCCTCGCAGAGATGGAACCAGACAACATCCTGTTCCGTCCCGTGGAGGACGATGAGGACATCTGGTATGCCGTGGAGGGCTGCCAACTGACGCCGGAGCAGCGGGAGTGCGTCAATTCCGGCGGCTTCTCTCTGGGGCGCGCCTACCTGCACCCGGAACGTAGCCTTCCCTGTCTGATTTGCCGTCCGGACGGAGAACGAATTGGTTTTATCCTGTTCACTGAATGGCTGGGCGAAGGTGAGGCCAGCAGCTGGAGCTATTTCATTGACGTGAGGCACCAGGGGCAGGGATACGGAAAGGCTGCGGCTCAGAAAGCGGTGGAGCTTTTAAAACGCGCCTATCCCGACAGACCGGTAAAGCTGTCCACGGAGGTATTTAACAGGCGGGCACAGGCGTTGTACATCAGCATTGGCTTCCGGCAGCTGGACGAATTGGATGGGGACGATTTGGTATTTGCCCTGTAAACGTCCGTATAACCCGGCGTTTGAAATGATAAGATTCTAGGAGGAACGGAACTTATGTCTAAAATTTATGTCTATGGCGACAATGTGGATACCGACGTCATCATCCCGGCCCGGTACCTGAACGACCCCAGCGAGGCGGCGCTGGCCTCCCACTGCATGGAGGACATTGACCCCAAGTACGCCTCCACCGTAGAGCAGGGGGACATCATCGTGGGCGGGGCCAACTTCGGCTGCGGCTCCTCCCGGGAGCATGCCCCTCTGGCCATCAAGGCCAGCGGCGCGAAGTGCGTCATTGCGGCCTCCTTTGCCCGCATCTTCTACCGCAACGCCATCAACATCGGCCTGCCCATCATGGAGTGCCCTGAGGCGGCGGCGAATATCCAGCCCGGCGACAAACTCACCGTGGACCTGGCCAGCGGCACCATCTGCGACGAGACCACCGGAAAAACCTTCCAGGCTGCGCCCTTCCCGCCCTTTATTGAGAATATCATCCAGTCCGGCGGGCTGATTCAGTCCCTGATCGACCGGGGGCTGGCGAAGTAACACATGGGAAAGGAATGTTGAATCTATGAACTATAAAATTGCGCTGATTCGTGGCGACGG
>JAJQET010000200.1 GCA_021201515.1 Clostridiales bacterium
TCTTAAGTCGTCCTCTTTTGCTACTTTTCTCGACGAATCGAGAAAAGTAGGCCCCCGCTTCCCTGGCAAGGGTAGGGAGCGCAGCGGAAATGCCACTTGACGGCGAAGGCCGGGCAAAGCCTCGATAGCCAACGTTATCTAAGAAAATCAACCCTCTCAAGTTGATGACGTTGCCCCCAAAAATCTCTCCTCGACTATTCCCGCCCGCTGTGGTAAAATGAACCCAATATGAGTGTCAGGGAGGCCATTCCATGGGCGGGCAGACAACAGAAAACAGAACAACTCCCCTGTGCGTCGGCCTGCTGGCCCATGTGGACGCAGGCAAGACCACCCTGACCGAGGCCATGCTGTACGTTGGCGGCGCCCTGAAAAGGCTGGGCCGGGTGGACCACGGCGACGCCTTTCTGGACACCGACGCACAGGAGCGGGAGCGGGGCATCACCATCTTCTCCAAGCAGGCGCTTTTGCCCCTGGAGGGGCTGGAGGTGACGCTGCTGGACACGCCGGGCCATGTGGACTTCTCCGCCGAGATGGAGCGCACCCTCCAGGTGCTGGACTACGCCATCCTGGTCATCAGCGGCACCGACGGGGTGCAGAGCCATACGGAGACCCTGTGGCGGCTGCTGAAACAGCGGGGCATCCCCACCTTTCTCTTTGTCAACAAGATGGACCTGCCGGGCAGCGACTGGCAGGCGCTGCTGTCTGAGCTGAAACGACGGCTGGACGACGGCTGCTATGACTGTTCCGCCCCTGCCCCGGAGCGGGAGGAGGACATCGCCACGGCGGACGAGGCCCTTTTGGAGCAGTATCTGGAGACGGGGGGCCTGACGGATGAGGCCATCGCCCAGGCTGTGGCCCGGCGGAAGGTGTTCCCCTGCTACTTCGGCGCGGCGCTGCGGCTGGACGGCGTGGCGGAGCTGCTGGAGGGGCTGACCCGGTACACCCGGCCAGCCGCCTGGCCCCCGGAATTTGGGGCGGAGGTTTACAAAATCTCCCGGGACGGCCGGGGGAACCGGCTGACCTGGCTGAAAGTCACCGGCGGGTGCCTGCGGCCCAAACAGCTCCTGACCAACCGGGGCGCCCTGGGCCGGAACGGCCGCCCGGTGCCGGAGGAGGAGGTCTGGACGGAGAAAGTTGACCAGATTCGCCGCTACTCCGGCCAGAAGTTCCGGCAGGCGGAGGCCGCCCCGGCGGGGACGGTCTGCGCCGTCACCGGCCTGACCCACACCTTCATCGGTCAGGGGCTGGGCAGCGGGGCCCACAGCCTGCCCCCCGCCCTGACCCCGGTGCTGACCTACCGGGTGGAGCTGCCCCAGGGCTGCAACGTCCCGGAGGCCCTCCAAAAGCTGCGGGAGCTGGAGGAGGAGGACCCACAGCTCCACATCGTCTGGAAGGAACAGCTTCAGGAGATTCATATGCAGCTTATGGGCGAGGTGCAGCTGGAGGTGTTGCAGCGGCTGATCGCCGACCGGTTTGGGCTGGCGGTGCAGTTCCGCGAAGGGAGCATCCTCTACCGGGAGACCATCACCGCCCCGGTGGAAGGGGTGGGCCACTTTGAGCCTCTGCGGCACTATGCGGAGGTGCATCTCTTGCTGGAGCCGGGGGCGCGGGGCAGCGGGCTGGTGTTCGACACCGCCTGTAGCGGCGACGTGCTGGACCGGAACTGGCAACGGCTGATTTTGACCCACCTGGAGGAGAAGGAGCACCTGGGGGTGCTGACCGGCTCCCCCATCACAGACATGAAACTCACCCTGCTCACCGGCCGGGCCCACGAGAAGCACACCGAGGGCGGGGACTTCCGCCAGGCCACCTATCGGGCCGTCCGACAGGGGTTGATGCAGGCGGAGAGCCTGCTGCTGGAGCCCTGGTATGACCTCCGGCTGGAGCTGCCGCTGGAGCAGGTGGGCCGGGCCATGACCGACCTGGAGCAGCGCTTCGGTTCCTGCCAGATTCAGGAGACGGGGCAGGAAACGGCGGTGCTCACCGGCAGCGGGCCGGTGTCCACCCTGCGGGGATACCAGACGGAGCTGGCCGCCTACACCGGAGGCCGGGGACGGCTGAGCGCCACCGTGTCGGGGTATCAGCCCTGCCACAACCCGGAAGAGGTCATCGCGGGGCTGGGGTACCAGCCGGAGGCCGACCTTGCCAGCACGCCGGACTCCGTGTTCTGCGCCCACGGCGCGGGCTTCACAGTGAACTGGCGGCAGGTGCCGGCGTATATGCACCTGCCCCCCTGGCAGCCTGAGCAGCCGGAGCCGGAGGAGGCCGCCCCCATGGAGGAGCGGGCCAGGCGGTTCCGGGCCGCTCAGGTGATGGACAGGGAGCTGGAGGCCATCTTTGAAAAGACCTACGGCCCGGTGAAGCGGCGGCGGGCCTTCGAGTCCCAGTCCCGCATCCGCACGGAGGAGGGCCGAAACAGGCCGGTGAAGCTGAAGGAGCAGCCCCTTCAAACGGAATATCTGCTGGTGGACGGCTACAACATCATCTTCGCCTGGGACGAGCTGAAGGCCCTGGCGCGGGAGGATTTGTCCGCCGCCAGGGATCGGCTGCTGGACATCCTGTGCAACTACCGGGGAATGCGCCGGTGCGAGGTCATCGTGGTCTTTGACGCCTACAAGGTGAAGGGGGGCGTCGGCTCGGTGGAGCGGTACCGGAATATCCATGTGGTCTACACGAAGGAGGCGGAGACGGCGGATATGTATATCGAAAAGGCCACCTTAGACCTGAGTAAACACCATCGGGTGCGGGTGGCCACGTCGGACGGGCTGGAACAGGTCATTATTCTGGGCCACGGCTCCCTGCGCATCTCCGCCCGAACCCTGTGGGACGAGGTGCAGGAGGTGGAGCGGGAGATTGCCCAGGCGCTGGGAGGCTGACGGAAGATGGAGCTTTTGGAACTGATAGAAGGGTATCGCCCCTGGAATGAGCAGGAGGAACGGGACAGGGCCTCCATGCTGGCCTTCGCTGCCCGGAACCCGGACTGCCTGCTGCGGGAGAATCTGGCGGGCCACTTCACCGCCTCGGTGTGGGTGGTAAACCCCCGGCGGACGAAAACCCTGATGGTCTACCACAGCCTGTATCAGTCCTGGTCCTGGATCGGCGGCCACGCCGACGGGGAGGCGGATTTGACCGCCGTGGCCCTGCGGGAGCTGGGGGAGGAGACCGGCGTCACCGGCGGACGGCTGGTGTCCCCCCAGCCCTGCTCGCTGGAGCAGCTCTTTGTGGCGGGCCACGAGAAGCGGGGGCAGTACGTTCCCTGTCACCTGCACCTGAATCTCACCTGGCTGGTGGAGGTGGCGGAGGGGACGCCCCTCCGCCCCTGCCCTGGGGAGAACACCGGCGTCCGCTGGCTGACCCCGGCCCAGGTGCGGGAACAGGTCCACGAGCCGTGGATGCTGGCGCGGGTCTATGAGAAGCTGATGGGGCGGTACTTCACCGGGAATTGAAATAAAACAGAAAGGCGCACAGGCCGGTTGGCCTGTGCGCCGCGTGATTTGGCGGAGACGGTGGCAGTTGAATTAGCCCTCTGGCTGCTAAACGCTCGCCGCATTTCTCTCGAGAAGTTCCTGTTCAATTTGCAAGATGTCAACAACCGGCGTTAATTTTCCTGTTCGCACCAATGCCAGATACCGGCGCACTTTGGAGATGATTTGCCTGGTATCGGCCTGGTTTTTTACGATGTAGGGATGGGCGTTTACGGTGAAAGGGCGTATAATGTACTCTTCCGTCACCGGAATGACATTGCCAGTCAGGAAGGCTTTTTCTTCGCCTTTTACCTTTGCAATGTGGCTATAAACGCTTTTCTGGTGCTTTTGCATTTTCTTGCGATACTTTTCTACCTGTGAGCTGAGGGGGACAAGCCAATAGATGCCATTAGTCCCCTTCACTGCGAAAAAATACGGACGCCGTTCCTGTTTATTCCACATATGGCGGTCGCTGGGAAAATCCAGAAAATACTGGTCGCTGAGAATGTACAGCCCACATTCTCGAATACTCGTTTCTTCCATGGTGGAACCCTTCTGTCTGTGTATCATAAGGGCAATCCCCCTGCCGAAGCAGAGGGACTTGCAAGCCGCCTATTTCTAAGTCCCCGAACGGCAGGGGGCAGTCACAAGCAGGCTTTCGCATTTATAGGTCGCCCGAAAGCAGGCGGCATAAACGGGGGGGCGATACAGAGCTACACAACGGTAGTTTATATCCTGTGCGGACTTCTCCGCACTTCTATTATAACAGCTTTGCGGGCCGTTGTAAACACTGTCGGGAGAAAAATCTATTTCTTTGGTAAAGCGAATTTTCTTCCGGCATTGCAACGGTGGGGAGATACAATAACGGTAAAAACGGGTTCCGGCGGAATGGCCGGAACCCCGTTGTGATGGCGGAGACGGTGGGATTCGAACCCACGTACCCTTACGGGTAACCTGATTTCGAGTCAGGCTCGTTATGACCACTTCGATACATCTCCACGCTCGTTGCCCTCCTATTATGCCACAATTCCGGGCGGTTGGCAAGCATTTTCTTGCAAGAACCCGGAATCTGTGCTATCATGGTACAAAAAACGAGAAAGAAGGGATGCCCTGTGGCAGCACAGCTGCGTCAGGTGAATCTGGAACAGGGTCTGCCCACGGTGGAGCAGGCTCTCCGGCGGCTGGACAGCGAGCTGATCACCAGCAAACGGCTAGGATACGCCGCAGTGAAGCTGATTCACGGTTACGGCTCCTCCGGAACGGGCGGGAAGATTCGGGTGGCCGTCCGGCGGGAGCTGTCCGCCCGGAAGGCCAGGGGACAGATCGCCGGCTTCGTCCCCGGAGAGAAATTCTCCATCTTCGAGGAGGAGACCCGGCAGGCCCTCCGCCGCTGCGACGCCCTCCGACAGGACCGGGATTTGGAGCGGTACAACAACGGCGTCACCTTTGTCATCCTTTGAATCCATTTCATTTCTGAAAAAGCCACTGCACGAATGCAGCGGCTTTTTCAGCGTTCCAGTATGGTCAGCACCGGTTCCAGGGGAAGCTTCGTGGCGGCGCACACCGCCAGGTGCAGCGCCGGCGCGGGGAAGGACACCAGCGCCGCCCTGATGCCGTCCACCCCCACGGAGAGGGGGTGGAGCGTTACCTCTGAGCCGTGGAGTACCCCCTGCATCCCGCAGCGGCCGGTGCATTTGGCCGCCGCCTCCTTCAGCACCCACAGGTCGAAGAAGGCGGAGGGGGGCAGCGCCGCCAGCTGAGCCTGTTCGGCGGGGGAGAAGTACCGGACGACGTTGGCCCGCAGAGGCCGCTCCCCCTCCAAATCCACCCCCACCGGGCAGGGGGCCACGGCGCACACCGCCCATCCGGCGGCGTGGGACAGGTTGAAGTGAAACTCCGGCGCCTCCGGAAAAACGGGCTTTCCCTCCTGGGTGCGGCCCAGGGTCAGACCGTCAGGCAGCCCCGCCTCCGCCGCCGCCAGGGCCAGCAGCCGGTGGGCGGCCTGGTGGAGGGATTCCCCCTCCGTCGGCCGGGCGGCCAGCAGGCGAAGCTCCATCTCAGCGCAGGCGGCCGTAGAGCCAGGTCAGCTCCCGGAGCTTCCCGGCCACGCCGTCGTTCAGCGCCTCCATCCGCACCCGCCAGCTCCAGTTGTGGGGGCCTTCCGTGCCGGGGGTGTTCATCCGGGCGTCCCCGCCCAGCCCCAGCACGTCCTGCAGGGGGGCCATGGCTAGGGAGCAGACGCTGCCCCAGGCTCCGGCGATGACGCCCCAGTTCAGGCCCTCGTCCTCCCGCAGCCGGAGGTACCGCCAGGCGAAACTGCGCTGGTCGTCATTGGCCTGGTCGAACAGCCATTGCAGGAAGGTGGGGGTGTCATGGGTGCCGGTGTACATCACGGCGTCGGGGACACAGTGATGGGGCAGGAAGGAGCTGCCGCCTCCCACATCGTTGAAGGCGTCGGTCAGCACCCGCATACCGGGCAGGCCGGAGCCCTGGATGAAGCGGTACACCTCCTCGCTGATGTCCCCCAAATCCTCGGCGATGAACTCCGCCTCCGGCACATTCCGGCGGAGGGCGTCCAGCAGCGCCATGCCGGGGCCGGGCCGCCAGCGGCCGTCCAAGGCGCTTTCCGCCGTGGCGGGAATCTCCCAATAGGTGTGGAAGCCCCGGAAGTGGTCAATGCGTATCACGTCATAAAACCGGCTGGTGCGGCGGATGCGGCTGCACCACCACTGGTAGCCGTCGGCGGCGTGGACGGGCCAGTTGTACAGGGGGTTGCCCCACAGCTGGCCGGTGGCGGAGAACATATCCGCCGGAACGCCGGACACAAAGGTGGCCCGGCGGGTCTGAGGGTCCACCTGGAACACCTCCGGATGCACCCACACGTCCACAGAGTCGGGGGAGACGTAGAAGGGGATGTCCCCGATGAGCCTGATGCCCCGCTCGTTGGCGTAGCGGCGCAGGGCGCTCCACTGGCGGTGGAACAGGTACTGGCAGAACACATGGTAGCCGATCTGCTCCGACAGTTCCGTCCGGTACGCCGCCAGAGCCGCTGGCTGACGGGCCACCAGATCCTCGTCCGGCCA
Source organism: Clostridiales bacterium (assembly GCA_021201515.1). Classification (GTDB taxonomy): domain Bacteria; phylum Bacillota; class Clostridia; order Oscillospirales; family Oscillospiraceae; genus Onthomonas. Next base: position 6,548 of record JAJQET010000200.1, read on the forward strand.
GTCCACCAGCTTACAGCCGAAGTGCTCCCCGCAGGCCAGGAACAGGGCCAGGTCGGGCAGCCAGTCCCCCTGGGCGGCGGCGAAGTCGTCCACCTGGGCCATCACGTCCGGCCGGGTGCGGGCTGTGTCGTAGGCCCGGTGGAGCAGCATCCCGTGAATCTCATTGACCCAGCCGTAGTCGATCCGGTCCACGTCGTAATAGTGGTAAGGGGCCAGGTCGGACCATTGCAGCAGACCTTCTTCCACCAGGGTGGGTAGGTCAATGAGCAGCGGGTTCCCAGCTGCGGAGGAGGGGGACATATAGGGGG
>JAJQET010000201.1:0-3354 GCA_021201515.1 Clostridiales bacterium
CCGTCAGAGACGATGTAACCTGTTACGCACCAAAGCTGCCGCCGATGGCGGCTGGTGGGGATTGCCGCCACGTCCCTGCCGCTAAGCGGCGGGACGGGCGGCAATTTTGTTGCCCTCCGGTCGATGAAATCTGACTGTAAGGCTACGTCCTTGCTCCTATTGTAAAAAAGCAATGGTTTATCACGCTTTTTCATCAGAGGTTAGTACCTTGCGGTTCAGGCAGATGTTATCTATCATTGGATAACAAAATTGACGCCATGTTCCGCCCCACCGGAGGCGGGCGGAACGTGCGTCAATCCCTGCCAGCCGCCATCGGCGGCAGCTTTGGTGCGTAACAGGTTACATCGTCTCTGACGGAACAGACCACTTGCAGGTCGGGCGGCGCGAAGCCCTATGGGATACGGGGAGATTCTTAAGAGGGGGCCACAGGTCCCCCTCTTAAGTCGTCCTCTTTTGCTACTTTTCTCGACGAATCGAGTTTGCGGCGTTAAAAAATATGCCAGCGGCATATTTTTAGCCGAAAACCGCAGCCAGCTATGCTGGCAAGGCTCACTGACCGAGGAGGATATGCTAAAAGTGATAATGCGGCAGTCAGGCCCCCGCTTCCCTGGCAAGGGAAGGCCGGACAAAGCCTTTATAGCAAATATTATCTAAGGAGTCCACGCCGGGAGGGCAAGTCTTCTCAATCCGCATCCATGGGCTTGTCGTGGTACTCCGCGTACAGCTCCGGCAGGAAGGTGGAGAGGTGCTGCTGCTCCACGGTGTTGTGAATCTGCACATCCCGCAGGTACTGCTCGCAGAGCATGAAGTCCGGCGTCTCCGGGTCCCGGACGAACTTCCCGTTCTCTGCCTTATAGCCGATCCACTCACGGGACAGGGTCTCCACGCCGCCCAGGGGGCAGGGCCGGGTCACGGACAGCACCAGGTGGGAGCCGGGACAGTCGAAGGACTCCCAGCAGGAGGTGATGCCGATATGGGCGTCCATCAGGGCCTGATACTTGTCCTCCGGGAAGCCGTAGTCCCGCACGTCGAAGTTGTGCCGGATGGAGCGGATGGCTTCGCTGCCCCGGCCCATGTCCAGCGTCTCCAGGGTGTAAATGCCCTTCTTGATGTCGCCGTCCACCAGGCCGTGGTCGATGTGATCCACCTGGTTCCACAGCTTATAACGGATGTTGCCCACGCCCTCCGGCAGGTGTTTGGAGTGGATGTTCAGCCACCTGACGTACCACATCCGCATCTCCGGGGTGACGCTGTCGGACAGAACGGAGTAGTTGGCGATATAGCCGCTGCCGTCCGGCATCATGCAGTAGCCATACTCCACCTTGTCATAGCCCTCCGGCCGGAGCAGGTCGAAGCACCGGTCCAGGGGCAGGGCATCCTCAGGGGACATGGCCCCCAGGTCCAGCAGCTGGCTATACAGGGGGTTCGGCTTGTGGAGGGGATAATTGTAGTAGTATTTTGCCACAGGGAGCTTCTTTTCGGCCTCGGTCAGTTCAGGAATCGGATATACCATAAATGCGTCCTTCCTTTCGTATGAGCCGGGACCTGAGTGCTGCCCCGGCGTTCGGAATGATTCTTGTTGCAGCGCGTCCACTGCTTCAGCTGTCTCTATCATAAACCGAAACGGGCCACAAGTCCAACATAAAATATCCTATCCTACACAGGAAAAATCCTGTGTGGGACAGATTGCCCCGCGACCTGCTTCGCCGGAAATGACGAAAAAGCCGCGCAGCCTGAGCTGCACGACTTTTTTGGTTTGAGAAAATCTCTTACTCCGCAACGTAGGGCAGCAGGGCGATCTGACGGGCACGCTTGATGGCCACGGTCAGCTGGCGCTGATGCATTGCGCAGGTGCCGGTGGTGCGGCGGGGGAGAATCTTGCCCCGCTCGGAGATATACCGATGCAGCTTGGCAGTATCCTTATAATCGATCTGCTGGACCTTGTCCACGCAGAATGCGCAGACCTTTCTGCGCTTACGGCCGCGAGGGCCACGCTCAAAAGCCATAGTAGGAACCTCCTTCTTTGAGTATCGGATGATACATCCGGTTAGAACGGCAGTTCGCCGTCATCATCGTTCAGCTCCGCAAACTCGTTTGCGGGGGCCGCCGTCTGGGGCGCATAGGAGCTGGGGGCGGCGGTGGCGCCGTAGCCGGAGGACTGGCCGTAGCCGCCGGAGGACTGATTATAGCCGCCGGAGGACTGACTCTCCCGCCGGGAGCCGCAGAAGTTGATATTATCGGTAACAACCTCGGTGACATAGCGGCGGTTGCCATCCCGGTCGGTATAGCCCCGCACCTGGAGCTGGCCTTCCACCAGAATCATGCTCCCCTTGTTAAAATACTTTGCCACGAACTCCGCGCTCTGCCGCCAGGAGACGATGTTGATAAAGTCCGCCTGGCTCTGCCGGTTGCCATTGGCGTCCCGGGTGGCATAGTTGCGGTCCACCGCAATGCGGTAGGTGGCAACGGCGATATTGTTCTGCGTGTGCCGCAGTTCAGGGTCTGCCACCAGACGGCCCTGCAGGATTACTCTGTTCAGCATTTCAGACGCCCCTTACTCCGCCTGCTCCACCACCATGGAACGGATGATTCCATCGGTGATGTTGTAGTTACGGGTCAGCTCAGCGGGGAAGCTGGGCACGGACGTGAAGGTCATGAGAACATAGTAGCCCTCAGTCTTGTGATCGATGGGATAGGCCAGACGCCGTTTACCCCATTCATTCACTTCGCCCAGGGTCCCGTTCTGCTCCACCAGATTCTGGAACTTGGAGACCAGCGCGGCAATCGCGTCGTCCCCCAGGCTTGCGTCGATGATGAAGAGGGATTCGTACTTACCAGAAACCTTTGCCATGTGATTGCACCTCCTTATGGACAAATGGCCTTCGCCTTCCGCGAAGGCAAGAAAGTTATGGTATGCGGAAAACCGCATACCATAACAGTATAACGCTTTTTCAGGAAAAGTCAAGGATTTTTTCAGCCATTTTCGGGCTTTTCCGGCGCTTCCGGGTCGTTCCAGTAGATTTTCCGCTGCCGCTCGTCCAGCCCCTCGATGAAGCTCTGCTTGCAGGCCAGGAAGTCCTGGAGGTCCATCAGGATGTGGTAGAGGATGGCTCTGCTCTCAAACTCCTCCCGGCTCCGGGGCAGCGGCTCCTCCTTCATCTCCAGGAACACCTGATCCAGCCGCTCCATCTGCCTGCTGGGCAGATTGTGCTCCTGGGCGTAGGCCGCCGTGTAGAGGATGAACTCCCGCACCGTCTCCGCCTGGTCGGGGATGCTCCGCACCTGCCGCAGCTCGGCGTGGAGGTCGCGGAGGATGTTGCACTGTTTGATGCGCATGGAGAAGTAGTCGATATA
>JAJQET010000201.1:3454-6821 GCA_021201515.1 Clostridiales bacterium
GGAGGTCGCGGAGGATGTTGCACTGTTTGATGCGCATGGAGAAGTAGTCGATATAATACTGCGGGTGGGACTGGAAGGTGTTGTTCTGATAGCGGTAGGCTTCGCTGAGGTAGAAGTGCAGGGTCTTGTCCAGCTTCGTCAGTTGGTCCCACACGTCATAGCGATGTTCTTCTGGGGTCAGGTAGGCCGCCAGATTCCGCAGCACCAGCTGCATTCCGTTGTCCGTCTCCGTAATGCCCTCCACCAAACGGCTGTGGAAGTGCTTCGTCCCATTGTACAGGTTCAGCACGATGGCGCAGACGATGCCGATGAAAATCAGCAGGAACTCGTTCAGGATAAACGCCGGGCTGTAGTCCCCGGTGGTCAGCAGGTGCATACCGATGATGGCGTTGACGGAGATGGTGGCCTTCCACCCCAGCAGATGGCAGAGGAACACCATGAAGAACAGGAACACCCCATAGGTGATCCAGATATTCCACTCCCCGCCGGAAATCTGGGAGACCACCCACGCCAGGGCCACCGAGACGAAAAAGGCCAGAATACGGTTGACGGACAGCTTGATGGTCTCCCACTTGGTGGTGACCGCCGTCAGCAGGGCCACCGTACCGGCGGAGGTGACGTTGTCAAGCTGCAACAGCTCGGCAATCAGGATGGCGACGGCGCTGCCGATGGCGATTTTTGCCGCACCGGCCAAGTAGCGGGTAAGCTGAAGTTTCCTGTTCATGAGGGCTCCTTTCATCGGGGAATGGGCGGACGGCGGATTTTTCCAGCATGGCGGCGGATTTTTTGCGCAAAGTAAGGGTACAAAACCCGCCGCCGATTGGTGGGGTGCCAGATTGGGAGGAAGTTCCTATGAAACGAAGAAGATGGGATGTTCTGTTTTTCCTGTGGGCGCTGTGGTGCGCCCTGGGGACGGTGATCCCCAGCGCGTGTGGGTTAGAGACAGAAGCTGACGGTTCCGGCCCGGAGGTGCAGGCGAAGGCCGCCCTGCTGATGGAGCGGGAGACGGGTACCGTGCTCTATGCCCTCTGCGAGACGGAGGAGCTGGAGCCTGCCTCCGTCACCAAGGTGATGACCATGCTGCTGGTGGCCGAGGCCGTTGACGAGGGCCGTATTCGGCTGGAGGACACCGTCACCGTCAGCGCCTACGCCGCCTCCATGGGGGGGCAGTCAGGTCTATTTGGAGGAAGGGGAACAGATGGCGGTGGACGACCTCCTGAAGGCTGTGGCGGTGGCCTCCGGCAACGACGCGGCGGTGGCCCTGGCGGAGCATATCTCCGGCAGCGAGGGGGCCTTTGTGGACGCCATGAACCGCCGGGCGGAGGAGCTGGGGATGACCCACACCCATTTTGCCAACTGCAACGGCCTCCCCGCCGACAACCATTACAGCTGTGCCTATGACATCGCTCTGATGAGCCGGGCGCTGCTGGCGCATGACATGATTCGGAATTACACCTCCATCTGGATGGACAGCCTCCGGGGCGGGGCCTTCGGCCTGGCCAATACGAACAAGCTGCTGCGCACCTACCCCGGAGCCACGGGGCTGAAAACCGGCTCCACCGACGCCGCGGGCTACTGCGTCTCCGCCTCCGCCATGCAGGGGGAGATGGAGCTGATCGCCGTGGTGCTGGGCAGCGACACCAGCGCAAACCGCTTTGACAGCGCGGCCAATCTGCTGAACTACGGCTTCGCCGGGTGGACGCTGGCGGACGCCGCCCCTCAGGAGCCCATCCCCGCCGTGCCGGTGAAGCTGGGCAGGGCGGACACGGTGGCAGTTTACCCAGACGGTTCCCTCCGTATCCTGGTGAAAAAAGGTCAGGAGACCGCCGTCACCACCGGGTATGAGCTGGAGGAATCGGTCACCGCCCCGGTGGCGGCGGGTGAACCTCTGGGCCGGCTCACCGTCTATGTGGACGGGGAGGCGGCAGCGGAGCTGCCCCTGCTGGCCTGCGACGATGTGGAGCGCAAGAGCTTTGGGGACATTTTTGGCGACCTGTGGCGGAGGATGGCCATGCAGTCGTAAACAAACTGGGGCGATTCCAACGGGAATCGCCCCGAAGTGTCGGTTCTGCGGTTCCGGTAGGGGCAGCCTTCGCCTGAGGAGAGATATGTTTTCGCACAGAAGAGCAGATTAGCACGACCAATGGAAACGCACAATGTTTCCCAGCCGCCATCGGCGGCAGCTTTGGTGCGTATCAAGTTACATCGTCTCTAGCGGAACAGACCACTTGTAGACCAGACAGCGCGAAGCCCAGCGGAACAGGAGGAGGGTTCTTAGGCGGATTTTGCGTAAAAAATATGCCGGGGGCATATTTTTAGCAAAATCCTGAGCCAGCTTGCTGGCGAAGCCACTGAAAAAGATAGGTAGTACCTTAAAGTTCCCGATAACTGAGGTGCCCCGAAGCTCCCCCCTAAGCCGCCCTCTTTTGCTACTTTTCTCGGCGGAGCGAGAAAAGTAGGCCCTGCCTTGGCAAGGGCAAAACGTAATTCCTCTATCCTGCCTTATCTAAGGAGAGAAGCACCCGGGCGCACACTGTGCGCCCCTACTGAGAGGCGGAAAACACAGTGATAGCCTGAACCAGCGGAAGCCCTTTACACATTAAACAAAAACTCAATAATATCCCCGTCCTGCACCACATACTCCTTCCCCTCGGAGCGGTACAACCCCCTGGCCTTTACCTCGCTCATCTTGCCGCCGCACTCCATCAGGGTGTCGAAGGAGCAGACCTCCGCCCGGATGAAGCCCCGCTCAAAGTCGGAATGAATCTTCCCGGCGGCCTGGGGGGCCTTGGTGCCCCGCTTGATGGTCCAGGCCCGGCACTCCTTCTTGCCGTCGGTCAGGAAGGAAATCAGGCCCAGCAGGGCGTAGCTGGCCTGAATGAGGCGGTTCAGGCCGGAGTCGCTGAGGCCCAGGTCCTCCATGAACATGGCCCGGTCCTCCGGGTCCAGCTCCGCCAGCTCCTCCTCGGTCTTGGCGCAGATGGGGATCACCTGTGCCCCCTCCACGTCGGCCCGCTTTTTCACGATCTGGTAGTAGTCGTTCCCTTCCGGGTCGGCCACGCCGTCGTCGTCCATGTTGCAGGCGTAGATGATGGGCTTGGCGGACAGCAGCCCCATCTCCCGCAGGGCGAACTGCTGCTCCTCGTCCCCTTCGTCAAAGGGGAAGGTGCGGGCGCTTTTGCCCTCGCCCAGGTGGGCCACCAGAGGCTCCAGCCAGGCCACCTCCGCCTTGGCGGCCTTGTTGCCGGTCTTGGCGGCCTTGGCCAGTCGGTTCAGCCGGTTCTGGGCCAGCTCCAGGTCGGCGAGCACCAGCTCCATGTCGATGCACTCGATGTCGCCGTCCGGGTCCACCGCCACCGGCTTGGTG
>JAJQET010000281.1:0-1755 GCA_021201515.1 Clostridiales bacterium
GAAGGCGGCTCAAGAGGGAGGCCTGTGGCCCCCCTCTTAAGAATCTCCCCGTATCAGGCAGCCGGCTAGCGCCTTGTCTCTCAATCAGGTGGTCTGTCAGGCAACAGACGATGTGACTTGATACGCACCAAAGCTGCCGCCGATGGCGGCTGGGTACGATTGCCGCCCGTTTCGCCCCGCCGATGGCGGGCGGAACGCGGCGGCAATTTTATTACCCTTTGGTCGTGGACATCTGACTGTCCCGCTACGCTTTGCTCCTGTCGGAAGAGTGGAGTTGGCTGCGTGTCCCAGCCCCTTTGCAGTATTTGCAGCAAATCCTGCAACAAACGCCGTCTAAACCCTCAAAAACCGCAAAAACGCAGCAGTTCCCCCTTGCGAAAATCGAACGAATGTTCTATAATTCAGACCAGAAACCGGCAAGGGAGGAATGCAATGAACAAATACGAGCCCTGGCTGACGGACAGCGGTCTGACGCTGCTCCGGGGCTGGGCAAGAGAGAATCTGACCGAGGAGGAGCTGGCCCGGCGGATGGACGTCACCGTGGGCACCCTGCGGACGTGGAAAAACCGTTTTCCGGCGCTGCGGGAGGCCCTGGAGCGCCGCGGCCAGGTGCTGGACTACGAGGTGGAGGAGGCCCTGCTGAAAAAGGCCCTGGGCTACGCCAGCACAGAGCGGAAGGTGGAGGTCAGCCCCAAGGGCGACCAGAAGGAGACGGAGACCGTCAAGCAGGTGGCCCCGGATGTCAGCGCCATTTCCCTGTGGCTGAAAAAGCGGAAGCCGGAGGTCTGGGGGGACGGCGGCGGCAAAGGCGGCGCCGTGGAGAACAACCTCTACGCCGCCCTGGACGTGGAAGGAGGCTGGGATGATCTACCGGAGCTTCAGCCGGAGGCAGCTGCTGACCCTGACCTGGTGGCGGAGGACTGAATTCGCCGGGTACGACGGCATCCTCTGCGACGGCAGCGTCCGCAGCGGCAAAACCCTGAGCATGGCGGTGGGCTTCCTGCTGTGGAGCATGGAGCGGTTTGACGGCGGGCAGTTCGCCCTGTGCGGCAAAACCGTGGAATCCCTCCGGCGGAACGTGACCAATCTGCTGCCCCAGTGGCTGGAGGGGCTCTTCCAGCTGGAGGAGCGGCGGAGCGAGAACCGCATCACTGTCACCGGAGGCGGCCACCGGAACACCTATTACCTCTTCGGCGGCAAGGACGAGAGCAGCTATGCCCAGATTCAGGGCATGACCCTGTACGGCGTGCTGCTGGACGAGGTGGCCCTGATGCCCCGCTCCTTTGTGGAGCAGGCCCTGGCCCGGTGCAGCGTGGAGGGGAGCAAGTTCTGGTTCAACTGCAACCCGGAGGGGCCGGAGCACTGGTTCTACCTGGAATGGGTGCGGCAGGCCAGGGCGCGGAACATCCTCTACCTCCACTTCACCATGGAGGACAACCCCGCCCTCTCCCCGGAGATCCGGGAGCGGTATGAGCGGCTGTACACCGGCGTATTTTACGACCGGTATGTCCGGGGGCTGTGGGTGGCGGCGGAAGGGCTGGTCTACGACGGCTTCGACTCGGAGCGGCATATGCCCCGGGAACTGCCGGAGACCGCCGGGCGGTGTTATGTCAGCGTGGACTACGGCACCCGGAACCCCACCGTCTTTCTGCTGTGGCAGAAGGAGAAGGGGGGCGACCGCTGGTGCTGCCTCAGGGAATACTACTGGGACGGGCGGCAGCGGCAGCAGCAAAAGACAGACGGAGCATCCGCGGG
>JAJQET010000281.1:1765-6800 GCA_021201515.1 Clostridiales bacterium
GGTTTATATCCCCAATCGGTGATTGTTGACCCGTCTGCGGCCAGTTTTATCACCGAATTGCGGCAGTTTGGCCTGCCCGTCCAACAGGCGGACAACGCCGTGACAGACGGCATCCGCTGCGTCAGCGACCTGCTGCGGGAGGGGCGGCTGCTCTTCCACCCCGACTGCGTCCACACCAAACGGGAGTTCCGGGCCTACGTCTGGGACGAGGGGGCGGCGGCGCAAGGGGTAGACAAGCCGGTGAAGGACCACGACCACTGTATGGACGCGGTGCGGTACTTCGCCTATACCGTGGTACGGCGGAACACCGCCCGTGTGGGCCGACGGCCCAGAGGGCTGTGACGCTGGAAGAACAAGGAGGAACAAGCTATGATTTGTTATCTGGACAGGGACGAGGTCCCCAATCTGGAGGACATCGACCCCCAGGTGCTGCGGTACCTGGTGCGGAAGGCAGAGGCGGCGGCGGGCCGATACCGCCGCCTTCAGGACTACTATCTGGGCCGTCACCCCAGCTTACAGGGGAAGCGGAACCCGGACGAGGTGCGGGTGGCGGTGAACTACGCCAAGTATGTGGTGGACACCGCCCTGGGCTACTACCTGGGGGAGGCGGTCAAGTACGACCCCAACGCCAGGGCCAACGGGAACGGTCAGGCGGTGGACCTCTCCCCGGTGGAGCGGGCCTGCCACGTCCAGCACATCGCCGAAATCGACCAGGAGATCGGCCGGGGCATGGGCATCTGGGGCGAGTGCCTGGAGCTGTGCTACGCTTCGGCGGACCGGGACCCCCTGCCCCGGAGCGCGAAAATCGACCCCGCCAACGGGATTCTGGTGTGCGACGCCTCGGTGGAGCACAACAAGCTCTTCGCCATCCTGTGGGACAGGCGGGAGACCACCGCCGGGGAGCGGTATTACAGCATCATGCTGCTCACCGACCGGACGGTGAAAACCTACCGCAGCACCTCGGTGGAGATGACCGCCTTCCGGCAGGTGGGGGAAACCCGGTACCACTGGTTCGGCGCTGTGCCTGTCATCGCCTACGAGAACAACACCGACCGCCAGGGGGACTTTGAGCAGGTGCTCAGCCTCATCGACGCCTATGACGACCTGATGAGCAGCCGCCTCACCGACAAGCGGAAGTTCGTGGACGCCCTGCTGGTGTTCTTCGGCATGACGCTGCGGGAGGGGGACGAGGGCCGGCTGGCCAAAGAGAAGTTCCTGGACGGCGCGCCCCTGGACGCCAGGGCGGAGTACATCCAAAAGACCTTTGACGAGGAGAGCGTCCAGGTGCTGGCCGACGCCCTGGTGCGGGACATCCACAAGATGACCATGACGGTGGATATGTCCGACCAGCAGTTTGCGGGCAACAGCTCCGGCCAGGCGCTAAAGCTGAAGCTCTTGACCATGAACCTGCTGGTGAAGAACAAAATGCGCCGGATGGAGCGGGGCCTCAAGGAGCGGCTGGCCCTGTACAGCCACTATCTCACCATCAAGGGGGAGATGAAGCCGGTGGACGTGGACGATGTGGACGTGGTCTTTACCCTGAACACCCCCATCAATGAGGCGGAGATCGTCACCATGGTCACCAGCTTGCAGGGCATCGTGGACGACCAGACCCTGCTGAGCCAGCTGTGGTTCATCCGCGACCCGGCGGAGGCCCTGCGGAACATCCAGGCCCAGCGGGCCATGAAACAGGAGGAATGAACATGAAGGATGAGGAACTGACCCCCGGGGCCGCCGGTCCGGTGGAGCAGGCCGGACCGTCTCCGGCAGAGGCCGGGGCGGAACCGTCCCTGCGGGATATGGAGGCCCAGATCGCCCAGGCCCTGGCCCAGGCCAGGGAGGCCTGGGCGGCGGAGGAGCAGGAGCGTCTGGAGGCTGCGGTGGCGGCGGAGCGGGTACGCTGCGACGATCTGCTGCGGCAGAACGCCCTGGAGCGGCAGCTCCGGGAGGCGGGGCTGGACCCGGCCTTCGCCCCCTTTTTAAAGGGCGGGCCAGAGGCAGACGACGGGGCCCGGCTGGCCCTGTTTGCCGGGCTGGTGCAGGGGCAGATCACCGCCGCCCTGGCGGAGAAGCTCCGGGGCGGGGAACCGCCCAGGGCACCGGAGCCGCCCCGGGGCTACGACCGGGACAGCCTGAAACGGATGAGCCCCAGAGAGATCAACGAACGCTGGGAGGACATCGTGGCCGCCCTGGGGAGAGAGGGCTGACCGCCCAACGGACGGAGGATTCCGTACTATGATTTTAAGATTGGAGAGATTCTATGGCATTTACAAACTTTATTCCTGAGGTGTGGAGCGCCCGGCTGCTGGAGCATCTGGACAGGGTCCACGTCTACGCCAACCTGATGAACCGGGACTATGAGGGGGACATCCGGGCCTACGGCGACACGGTACACATCAACCAGATCGGGGACATCACCATCTCTGACTACGACGGCACCGACATCGGTGATCCGGAGGAGCTGGACGGTGAGCAGCAGTCCCTGACCATCGACCAGGCCAAGTACTTCAACTTCCAGATCAAGGACATCGACAACGCCCAGTCCAACCCCAAGCTCATCGACGCCGCCATGCAGCGGGCCAGCTATGGCATGAACGACGTCATCGACCAGTATCTGGCTCAGCTGCTGGTGTCCGGCTGCCAGACGGGGAACATCCTGTACGATGACAGCAACGCCGTCACCCCCACCGAGGAGGACGCCTATGACTACCTGGTGGACCTGGGGGTGGCCCTCAGCGAGGCCAACGTGCCCAATCTGGGCCGCTGGGTGGTGATTCCCCCCTGGTTCCACGGGCTGCTGCTGAAGGACCCCCGCTTCGTGGGCAACGGCACCGGCTACAACCAGGCCATCCTCCAGGGCGGCATGGTGGGCGAGGCCGCAGGCTTTGAGATTCACCTGAGCAACAACGTCCCCAACACCGACGGGACGCTGTACAAGGTGCTGGCCGGCACCAACGCCGCCGGCGCCTATGCCGAACAGCTGGTGGAGCTGGAAGCGTACCGTCTGCAAAACAACTTCTCCGACGCGGTGAAGGGCCTCCACGTCTACGGGGCCAAGGTGGTTCAGCCCGGCGCTCTGGCTGTGATGACCATCAACAAGGCCCAGGGGTGATGGCTATGACAGACGCAGTATTGGAATCCTGCCTGGAACGGCTCCAGCGAAAGCTGGGTCTGGAGGAGGCGGACGAGGATGAGCTGCTCCTCCTCCAGGACGAGGTGGAGGACGCGGAGCGGGAGGTGCTGGCCTACCTGGGCTGTGATACGCTGGAAAGCCGATTCCTGACCCAAGTGCTGGCCCTGGCCGCCCTGTACTACCGGAAGGACATGGCGGACAGCGACGGCGAGCAGTCCTACAGCTACAGCGAGGGCCAGGTCAGCGAGAGCATCACCTACCTGACGGAGGCGGAATACCGCAGCGGTGTGGCGGAGATTTTGGACACCCTGGCCCGGTACCGGGTGGTGTCATGCTGACGGGCCGAGGCACCCCCAGCGCCTGGCGGCAGGGCTTCCGGCTCTTCCGCCGCCGGGCCGGGGTGAACGCCTATGGCGACACGGTGTACACCTACGACCTGTCCGCCCCCGACTTCACCGCCGAAGACGGCGGCTCCGACGGCCTGTGCTTCCAGAGCGTTCAGGCGTGGCAGTCCGCCGGAAAGACCTCCGGCGGGGCCTCCCTGCTGGACTCCGGCGAGATGCCGGGGGGCGCGGTGCAGGCGGTGCTGTACAGCAGCCTGACGGTGGAGCCCTTTGACCGCATCCTGTTGGCAAGCGGCCTCTACGAGGTGAAGGGGGTGCAGGTGTGGCCCTCCCACCGGCTGCTCCTGCTGGACCGCATCGCATTGGAAGCGGGGTGATGAAATGGCAGAGGCAAGCGCCCTGCTGGTGGACGGCAGGGCCCAGGTGCGGGCGGCGCTGGAGGGCATCTCCTCGGAGACGGCCTTTTCCGTCCGGCAGAGCTGGCCCAGAACGGAGAACGACGGCGTCCTCATCACCTACGGGGAGTACAGCAACGTCTCCACCGATTGCAGCGTAGTGGACAGCGTCAGCTATCAGGTGGACATCTGGGCCTTTGACCGGGAGACGGTGGTGGCCCTCAGCGCCTTGGTGAATCAGGCCATGACGGCGCTGGGCCTGAAACGCACCTACAGCGGGCCGGACGGGGTCAGCGCCGCCGGGCTGGGGTATGAGCATAAGCAGTTCCGGTTTGGGCGGAAGGTGGATAAGAGGACGATGAGGTTGATTGATTAGCGATGAGTGACTAAAACCCCTCCACCGGCTAGCGGCATTTTCGGTGCTTCGCACCTCCCTACCCTTTCAGGGTAACGCTATCAACTTAAGGGCCTTGCACTCCGTTACCCGTTTCTCCGTAGGGGCGCACAGTGTGCGCCCGGCCAACCTTCCCTTCTTAGAGAAGGTGGTTGAAAGGAAAGCGCTTTTTACCCTTACGGTGGGCCTCCTCAGATAACGTTCGCTATCGAGACTTTGCCCGGCCTTCCCTGCCGGGAAGCGGGGCCTACTTTTCTTGCTCCGCCAAGAAAAGTAGCAAAAGAAGGCGGCTCAAGAGGGAGGCCTGCGGCCCCCCTCTTGAGAATCTCCCCGTATCCAACTGGCGGCTCCGCCTTGTCCCTCAATCAGGTGGTCTGTCAGGTAACAGACGATGTGATTTGTTACGCACCAAAGCTGCCGCCGATGGCGGCTGGGGAACATCTCGGTTTTCCCACGTTCGTGCTAATCTGCTCTTTGTACGGGCACGTTGCAGCTCTGAATCAACCTTCTACTTACCCAAAAACAACACAACCATGAAAATAACAGAAAGGAAGTAATAACCTATGGCAACACAGGGTTTTGCAAGCATCGGCATCGACGTGAGCGTCAACTCCGTCAGCCTGAACTATGTGCAGGACATTGGCGACATCGGAGGCACCCCCTCCGAGCTGGACGCCACCTGCCTGAAAGACATCATGAAGAAGCAGGTGCCCGGCGTCCAGGACGTGAAAACCTGGGAATGTACCTACCTCTTTGACAACAGCGCCGC
>JAJQET010000343.1 GCA_021201515.1 Clostridiales bacterium
TTACACACAGAGATTTTTCAAGTGAATCATTTGGAGGTTGAAACTTTGCCGAGGAAGAAAATGACAACGGTAACAGCGCATGGTGACAGGCTGGAACAGCTAAAGAACCTTGCCGCTGTTTTGGCCGTCAAAATTGACGAGACAACCAACGACCCGGAAGGCGCAAAGTCCCTCCCGCAACTTGCGAGGCAGTACCGGGAGACAATCAGAGAGATTGAGGAAACAGAGGGGGCAAGCAAGAACGATGACGAAATCGGCGAGTTGTTATCAGCCAGACACGCTGATGGGAAGTCAGACGCCGTCCGTTAGGATATGCCCCCAATATGAGTACACGGACGGCGATGACGCCGCAACAATTCTTGCGGTCGGCGGCCTGATCGTTGACCCGTGGCAGAGGAACCTGCTGAGGGACTGGATGTGTCGGGCAGATGCAGACAGTTGGGCGGCAAAGACCTGCGGCCTGTCTGTTCCCCGCCAGAACGGGAAAACCTGCGTAACAGCGGGCAGAACCGTCGCAGGAATGATTCTTTATAACGAATGGGTCATTTATACCGCCCACCTGCAAAAGACCGCCACAGAGACCTTCACGGAAATCAAAGCCCTGTTGGAAACGCCCAGCTTGAAAAAGTACGTCAAAGAGATAAAAAACGCGCTCGGCAGAGAGCAGGTACTCTTAAAAAACGGCGCAAGGGTGATGTTCGTGGCCCGAACGAGGAACGGCGGCCGCGGCCTGCATGGTGATACGCTGATTTTTGACGAGGCGCAGGAACTGACCTCCGACCAGCAGGCATCGTTCATTCCTGCCATTTCCGCCTCACGAAATCCGCAGACAATTTGCCTTGGAACCCCACCGGATGAGAACTGCACAGGCGATGTGTTCCGCCGGATCAGAGCAAAAACGCTGAGCGGCGAGAGCAAAACAACCGCATGGACAGAGTATTCCGTTGAGGAAATAGGCAACATCGCAGACCGTTCCAGATGGGCGGCAACGAACCCTGCATTGGGGCGCAGAATCCGTGAAAGCACCATCGAGGGCGAATTGCAGCAGATGGACGCGGATACCTTTGCCAGAGAACGCCTCGGATGGTGGTCAGAAGTTGGCAACAATGAAGACTATGCGATTCCAAAAGACCAATGGGAAGCTTGCGCATCAGAGGAAAAGAAACCAGAGGGTAAAACCGCTTACGGCGTCAAATTCTCGCTTGACGGTTCAGAGGTTTCCCTCTGCGGCGCTGTTTGCCCCGTTGACGGATTGGCAAGAGTATCGCTGATTGACCGTCGGAGAACCAGCGAGGGAATCCAATGGCTTGCCGATTGGCTGAATCAGCGGTATATGGAGGCGTCATGTGTCGTAATTGACGGCAAAAACGGCGTTGACTTCCTGATAGATAAAATCAAAGGCACATGGAAGTTCAAAAATTCCATCGTGCGACCGTCTGCCAAGGACGTAATCGCGGCGGCAAGCCAGCTTGCAAACGAGGTCACAGAGCAGGCCGTCACATGGTATCAATACCAGGCAGACCTTGAGGAAAGCGCCGTCACATCCATCAAGCGGCCTGTTTCCGGCGGCTGGGGGTTTGGCGGCGACAATTCTACCCCGATCGAGGCGGCGGCGCTTGCCCTATGGGGCTGCAGAACGTCGAAACGCGACCCAAAAAGGAAAATGAGGATAGGATAACATGGAGTTGAATTTCGGATATGTTGACGGCCTCCCGCCGGAGGAGCACAGGAAACTGGCTGAGCTGAAAGAAATATACGACTTCCACAAATCGTCCAACAGGACAAAGCGGCGGTATTACAACGGTAAAATCACCCTTGCCGAGGTAAATCTCGGTATTGCGCTGCCCAACGGTTTCAGTCGTCTCGAGGTCGGATGCGCATGGGGCGCGAAAACCGTCGATGTTCTGGCGGCAAGGTCCATGTTTGACGGCTTTGTTGGCCAGAACGGCGCGGATGCGGATGAGATGAACAACATCATCCAGCGGAATCACCTGATTGCCGAATACACGAAAGCCTGCAAAGAGGAGCTGAAATACGGTTCCGCGTTTGCGGCGGTATCCGGCGAGCCTGGCAATGCGAAGATCCCCGTTCATTCCCCTCCAACCCCGGCGGCATGCTGGGACGGGCAAAAAGGCAGAATCGGATGTGGGTTCGCCTTTGAGGATGCCAGAAAAGATGAATCCGACGTGACCTGGTCGCCGGAACACGTCAATTTCTACACGGAAACTGACATCTGGCAGTTAGACCGGACGGACGGCCATTGGGAGGCCACAAGATTCCCGCAGAAGTTTGGCAGACCCCTGATGGTTCCTCTTGTTTGGGATGCCACAAGTGATAAACCGTTCGGCCAGTCACGGCTGAAAGAACCTGTCCGGCGGCTGATACAGGGTTACGTCAGGACAGTGGCAAACGCCACCATTGGCCTCGAATTTGCTACCAGCCCGCAGAAATATCTGCTGGGCGTCACGGATGAGCAATACGACCAGCTTGTTGACGAGAAATTCAAGCAGTATGTCGGCTCCGTCCTGCTGGGGACTGTAAATCCTGAAACAGGCGAAAAGCCAACGTTCGGGCAGTTGTCACAGGGCAGCATTGAGCCGCACGTCCAGATGCTGAGAATGCTGGCGACCCAATATTCTGCCGCTACCGGATTGACCGTGACCGACACGGGTGTGATCAACGACGCAAACCCCACCTCCAGCGAGGCAATTCTTGCGCAGTCACAGTCGCTGATTCTCATGGCGGAGCAGATGAACAAGGCGAACGGTGATGCGCTCTACCAAATCAGCCAGATGGCGCTTGCCATCGAATACGGCACCACGCCGGACGAATTGCCGGACGAGGAAAAGAGCATTGTAGCGCATTTCAAAAATCCGGCCATGCCGTCCGTAGCGGAAACGGCGGACGCGGCAATTAAAATCGCGTCAGCAAGAGAGGGATTTGCGAACACGGATATTTTTCTGGAGATGATAGGGTTTGACCAGGCGGACATCCGGCGCATTAAAGCGCAGGAGCAGAGAGCCAAAGGCGAGCAAATCCTGTTAGAGGAGTTTGGCAATGCAGATAACGGCGGAGATGTGGAATCAGTACATCAGCCAAATGTCGAAAATCAGTCAGACAGCGGCGGACAAGATGCAGGGATGGGTGGATAGACACGGCTTCACCGACAACAATGCCATGCTGAATGCTGCATTTGCCCTTTCCGAGCATTACGGCAGCGCCATCGGCGCCCTTGCCTGCCAAATGTATGAGGCCACAGCGGCGGCCCAGGGCGTCACCGTGAACCCGGCAGAGGCGGCGGCCACGCCGGAGTACAGCGAGGTCGCAAAAGCGGTCAACGGCGCAAAGAAACAGTCTGAAAAGCTGGTTCCGTCCACCGTCGGGCGGCTTGTGAAGCAGGTCGGGGCGGACACCACGCTGAAGAACGCACAGCGGGACGGCGCACAGTTCGCCTGGGTACCTCATGGCGATTCATGTGCCTTTTGCCTGATGCTGGCGTCAAGAGGCTGGCAGTATATGTCAAAGAAAGCGTTGAAGAACGGCCATGCGGAACATATCCACGCGAATTGTGACTGCCAGTACGCGGTGCGGTTTGACGGGAAAAGTACAGTGGAAGGGTATGACCCGGATAAATACAGGGAAATGTATGACAACGCCGAAGGGAACACACCGCAGGAAAAGCTAAATTCCATGCGGAGGGCGATGGCGGCGGAGAAAAAAGCGGTTGCGGAAAATAGTGAATCTGCTATAATAAAACTGCCCAGAGCAGAAGAAGCAGTGATTCCGACTGCAAAGTTTACAGAGTATGCATTGAATCCCTACAAGGAGCCGGATAAAGCAACGGCATTTGAATTAGCACTTGGGTATAACGCAGAAAACGCTGAGGATTTGATAAAGCAAATCAAAACGAAGCTTCCAGACAGCGCAGCAAAGAAAAAGGGGAATCGTGGCTATGGAATGACTTACGAAGTCATAATGGATATCACCGGGCCAAATGGGAAAACGGCAAAAGTGCTCACCGCCTGGATAGACGATAGTGAGAATGGAGAAATGAGATTAACCACAATGCACGTGGACTAGGATGGTGATAAAATGATTGAATTGTATGGAAAATATAAGTTGAAAGACGGAAGAACAGGTACTGCGGTAGAAATCCTTGGAAAGGGAGAGGCTTGTATATTTGAAGTAGATAAGCCGGGCCTGGAAGATAGAGTTTTTACAATTTTGGAAGAGGAAATAGAAGGGAAAATGAAGTAAGCGTGCATAGAGCGCTCAAAATTGGATTAGTTGAAAAAAGGATTGTGAGAAATCACAGTCCTTTTTTTATATAAAAATGGCAACTCGTGCCTCAAACGAGGGTTCAGGTCATTCATACCGTAAAAATGAAGGAGTAAGAAACGATGGAAAACACGGAAACCAATCAGGCCCCGGAGCAGGCCGAACGCACATTCACGCAGGCGGAACTGGATGCTATCATCAAGAGCCGGTTGGCGGATGAAAAGAAAAAGTACGCCGACTATGATGCGCTGAAGGAAAAGGCCGGGCAGACTGAAAGCCTGCAGGCGGAACTGAACCAGCTGAAAACCACCAACAGCATCAACCAGATGCGCTCTGCGGTCTCAAAAGAGATGGGCGTTCCGGTGGAACTGCTGGTTGGCGATGATGAGGAATCCTGCAAGGCATACGCAGAGAAAATCATCGCGTTCGCCAGGCCGAAACACTATCCGGGCACGAAAGCAAACCACAGCAGCGCAACCTCGCAGAGCGATGCGGCCATGCGAGAGTTCGCACGACAAATTTTTGGTAAAGGAGAGTAATTATCATGGCAGCTTTACTCACTACTGATTTCAACATCCCTAACGACATCGCCACCGGCATCTTTGAGAAGGCACAGAAGGGGTCCACCCTCGCCCAGCTGTCCGGCGCCCGTCCGCAGAAATTCGGCACCCAGCAGGTTTGGGTCCTGACCTCTGCGCCCAAGGCCGAACTGGTCGGCGAGGCGGTGCAGAAATCCCCCACCCCTGCCGCCTATTCCAGCAAGACCATCACCCCGCTCAAGCTGCAGGTCACGATGCGGTTCTCTCAGGAGGTCAAGTGGGCCGATGAGGACACGCAGATCGGCGTCCTGCAGGATCTGTCCACCAATGCCGGCATCGCGCTGGGCCGCGCCCTCGACCTTGTTGGCATCCACAAGATCAATCCTCTGACCGGCGAGGTTTCCTCTCTGGTGGCCGAGGGCCTGATCGACACCACCCAGAGCGTCACCCTGGACGGAACCGCCTACGATGAGGCCATCGAGGCCGCCGCAGGAGCCGTCATCTCTGCCGGTTACACCCCCAGCGGAATCGCCATGGACCCGACCCTGTCCTTCGGCCTGTCCACCATGCGGGACACCACTGGCCGCAAGATTTATACCGACATCGGCTTCGGCCAGAACATTACCAATTTCCTCGGAATGAACGCCGCCGTCAGCGACACCGTCTCCGCCAAGAATGAGATTGCTGTGGCGTCCGGTCTGCTGGGTATCGTCGGTCAGTTCGATGCGTTCCGGTGGGGCGTCCAGCGGTCCATCGCCGCTCACATGATCGAGTACGGCGACCCTGACGGGCTGGGCGACCTCCAGTGCCAGAACCAGCTGGCGATCCGCGCCGAAATCGTCTACGGCATTGGCATTCTGGACGCGACTGCCTTCGCCAAAATCGTCAGCGCCTGATGCGTTACATCTACAAAGCGACTGGCACAATCGTAGCATCGAGCGTTAAGCTCGACCCAATCCTGTTCCAGCCGATGAAGGAAATAAAGCCGGCTGGAACGAAACGGCCAACAAAGAAGGTGTAACCCATGGCTTATGCGAGTACGGACGATGTGGAGGCCAGATGCCGCAGAACCCTCTCGGACGATGAACTGGAAATCTGCGAAGCGCTGCTGGAGGACGCGGCGGTCATTATTGACAGCTACAACAGCAGTGCGTCCGATGACGCCAAACGGGTCGTATCATGCAATATGGTGATTCGCGTGCTGGGTGATTCAGACAGCACCCAGCTGCCCATTGGAACCACGCAGGGCAGTATGTCCGCATTAGGGTATTCGCAGAGCTTCACCATCGGGTCTGGCAGCTCCGGCGAGTTATATCTCTCAAAGCTGGACAAGCGACTGTTGGGCGTCGGCAATCGGCTCACGTTTGCCAGCCCGTGGGAGGTGTCCGAATGATTAAGGGTATCCCCGTCGTTCTCTACGAGCGGACGCAGACCGGCTCCGACCCGTTCAACAAGCCGATTTACGAGGAAACAGCGACAACGGTTGAAAATGTCCTTGTCGCCCCGTCAAGCGAGGAGGAAATTCTCGATGTTCTGAACCTGACAGGGCGAAAAGCGGTCTACACGCTGGGAATCCCGAAGGGCGACACCCACGATTGGGAGGACAAAGACGTTGCGTTTTTCGGCGAACGGTGGCACACGATCGGAATGCCAATCAGCGGCATTGACGCCATGATCCCGTTAAGCTGGAACACGAAAGTGAGGGTTGAGCGATATGGCCAGCAAGCTGAAAATTAAGCTGAATCGCAAATCAGTCCGGGATCAGCTGCTGAGATCCGCTGAAATGATGGCGATTTGTGAGGAACACGCAAAAGGCATCCAATCCAGATGCGGTGAGGGCTACGAAACGGACACCCACGTGGGCAAGAACCGTGTCAATGCC
>JAJQET010000149.1 GCA_021201515.1 Clostridiales bacterium
ACCCTGCTCTGGCCGTCATGGAGGCTCAGGCTGCCGTCCTCGTGCTTTTCCACGGTGACCAGTGTGACCTTGCCGGTGTCGATCTCCGGCTCCTCATCCATGACGGCGAAGATGCGCTCGGCGCCGGCCAGGGCGGAGAGGACGTTGTTCATCTGCATGGTGATCTGGTTCAGGGGCTGAGACAGCTGCTTGGAGTAGGTCAGGTAGGTGACCAGGCCGCCGATGTCGAAGCCGCCGATGATGCTCAGCGCGCCGCCAACCGCAGCGGTGATGGCATAGCCGATGTTGGAGATGTTGCCGGAGATGGGGCCCATGGCGTTGGAGTAGAAGGTGGCACGGGAGGCCGCCTGGCGGTAGTTCTCGTTCAGTTCGCGGAAGTCGCTGATCGCCTGGTCCTCATGGGTGAATGCCTTGACCACCATCATGCCGGACATCATATCCTGGATGTTGCCGTTTAATGCGCCCAAGGCGGCCTGCTGCTCCCGGTAGTAGGCGCGGCTCCTGCCGCCCACGATTTTGATGACCAGCACCACCGCCACCAGCATGACGATAGAGATGAGGAACAGGATGGGGCTCAGATAGATCATCATCACCACCGTGGAGATGAAGGTGATGCCGGCGGACAGCATCTGGACGATGGACTGCTCCAGGGCCATCTGCACGTTGTCCGCGTCGTTGGTGAAGCGGCTCATCAGCTCACCGTGGGTGTGTTGGTCAAAGAACCGCAGGGGCAGGGTCTGCATATGGTCGAACAGCTCTTTCCGCAGGGTGTTGCAGCTCCGCTGGGCCAGCTGGGCCATCAGGTTGGCCTGGCCGTAGGAGCAGGCCGCCGCCACAACGTATACCAACAGCAGCTGCAACACGCTGGTCAGCAGGCCGGGCAGCTCGGAGACGCCGTTGGCCGCTGCGTCGGTCAGGTTGTTGATAATGGGGCGCATCATATAGGTGGCCGCCACGCTGCACAGGGAGGACAGCACCACCATCAGCAGGGCGGAAATCAGCATCACAGGCCGCTTCAACATGTAGCTTAACAGCCGGGTGATAGTGGCCATCATGTTCTTGGGCCGCTGGGGATTGGGGTTATTTCTTCTTCCGGGTCCGTTATTAGCCATGATCGACCCCTCCTTCCAGCTGAGAATGATAGATCTCCTGATAGATCTTGTTGCAGCGCATCAGTTCCTCATGGTTGCCGACGCCTGCGATGGTGCCCTCGTCCAGCACGATGATCTGATCCGCGTTCCGGACGGAGGAGATACGCTGGGCGATCAGGATGACGGTGGTGTTCTTCAGGTTGTGGTAGAAGCTCTCACGGATGAGGGCCTCAGTGGCGGAGTCTACGGCGGAGGTGGAGTCGTCCAGAATCAGCACAGAGGGTTTCCGGAGCATGGCCCGGGCGATGCACAGCCGCTGCTTCTGTCCGCCGGAGACGTTGACGCCGCCCTGGCTCAGGTGGGTGTCAAAGCCGTAGGGGAAGGACGTGATAAAGTCGTAGGCCTGGGCATCCTTGGCCGCCTGAATCATCTCCTCCTCGGTGGCGTTGGGGTCGCCCCACAGCAGGTTCTCCCGGATGGTGCCGGAGAACAGCACGTTGTTTTGCAGCACCATGCCGATGCGGCCCCGAAGCTCCTCCAGAGGGTAGTCCTTCACGTTCACGTCGTCCAGCAGCACCTCGCCGCCGGTGGCGTCATAGAATCGGGGAATCAGGTTCACCAGGGAGCTCTTGCCCACGCCGGTGCCGCCGACGATGGCCACGATCTGGCCCGGCTGGGCCACAAAGTCCAGATTAGTCAGAACGTCGTCGCCGCTGCCGGTTTTGGTGTACTTAAAGGCCACGTTGCGGAACTCCACCTTGCCGGCGGACTGGGGCAGCTGCTCGTGGGTCAGGGGGCCGTCCTCGATGTCCGGCTCGGTGTCAATGACTTCAAAAATACGGTCGGAGCAGGCCTGGGCGCGGCTGTATTGCAGCAGCGTCATGGCCACCATCATGACCCCCATCAGCACCATCATGATATAGTTCAGCAGGCTGGACAGCTGGCCGATGGGCAGCTCGCCCCCCAGCACCAGCAGGCCGCCGTTGTACAGAATCAGCACCGTGGCGGTGGAGACGCAGAGCATCATGATGGGATTCAGGGATACGATGCGCAGCACGGCCTTTAAGCCGGCGCTGGTGTAGTCATCGTTGGCAGTGCGGAATTTTTCCTTCTCAAAGTCGGCCCGGACGTAGCTCTTCACCACACGGATACCCACCAGGTTCTCCTGCACCTTCTCATTCAGGGCGTCGATTTTGGCCTGCATGGCCCGGAACAGGCTGTGGCACTTGGTCATGATGAAGCCCACCGCAACGCCCAGAATGGGCAGGATGATGAGCAGGATGAGGGCCAGCCGCCACTCGATGGTGAAGGACACGATGAGGGCCACCACCATCATCATCAGCGAGCGCACCAGCATCCGCAACGCCATGGCCACGGTGTTCTGGATGTTGGTGATGTCGTTGGTCATACGGGTGATCAGCGAGGAGGAGGAGAAGTGGTCAATGTCCGCAAAGGAGAATTTGCTGACCTGGTCAAACTCCGCGCTGCGGAGATTTGCCCCCAAACCGATGGAGGCCTCCGCAGCGAACTTCGCGCTGAGGGTGCCGCAGGTCATGGAGATGCAGGCCACCAGCAGCATCAGCGCACCCATGCGGAGGATAACCCCCATGTCGCTGTTGGCAATGCCCACGTCAATAATCTGCGCCATCAGCAGAGGCAGAATCAGCTCGCAGATGGTCTCCACCGTGATGAGGGAGGGCGCCAGCAGCGCCTGTTTGCCGTATCCCTTAAAATAAGGGATCAGCCGCCTGATCATATTCATGAGACGATCCTTCCTTTCCTGGCCCGAACGCTCCCCTTGGCGGCGGGCCGTAGTTTGTTAAAATCATGCTGTAATTCATCCAGCCGCGTCACGCCTCAGGGGCCGGAGGCGCGGGGTCAGGGGGGTCGTGGGCAGAACCCACGCCCCTGGCGCAGGAGCAGAGCGATTGAGCCTCATGCTCCTGAATCAGGGTAGAAATCTTCTTCATCAGGCGCAGGTATTCCCTGGCGTCCTCTTCGCCCAGGGCGGTCAGCAGACCTTTCAGGTCGTCGATGGCCTCCTGGTAGCGCTCCGCCGCATAGTCCTTGCCCGCCTCGGTGACCCGGACGATGACCTTGCGGCGGTCCGTCCCGTCTCTGGTGCGCTCCACATAGGCTTTGCGCTCCAGGCTGTTCAGGATGTTGGTCACCCTGGCGGTGGACAGGTGGAAGCAGTTGCTCAGGGCGGTGGGGGTGGCAGGCGCGTCCGTGTGGATGAGCTGGAGCAGCATCGCCATCTCCCCCTGGGAGATCTCGTTCATCTTCCGCCGGGGGCCTCGCTGAAACACCGTCGTGCAACGGAACAGTTCCCTTGCTATTTCCTCAAATTCCATGGTATCACCTCCTAACACCCTTTTCTTTCTACCACTGGTAGTTACTATTATGAGCGTAGTTTCTACGATTGTCAATAGGGTGGTTTATGAATTTTCTGTGACAGGGGGCAGGTTTTTGCCGGAACGTGAAACGGGGGCTTTTCATTTTGACTTTTTTCTGGTACAATAGAGGGACAATGGTGGGGTATCGACCGCAGTGAAGCATGAGGGCTGACTTTTCCTCTTTCTGTAGGGGCGGCCCTTGGCCGCCCTGGGTAAGCAGGCGGTATTTGCGGGCGGCCGAGGGCCGCCCCTACACACGCGTATGCCCCTTGAATCCGTTCTGTATAGATATATCTGATAATTACGTTCTGTAATGTCTTATTTTCAAATCAAGGACAGAATGAAGGCCATCCGTGGCCGGGCGCACAAAGCGCCCCTACTGGCTAACGGCGAAAAGCCGCTGGCTGCCAGCCACTAGAAAGAAGGTTCCTATGCCTAAAATCCAATGCTTAGACGCCCATATTGCCGACCTCATCGCCGCCGGCGAGGTGGTGGAGCGCCCCGCCAGCGTGGTGAAGGAGCTGACGGAAAACGGCATCGGCGCCGGCGCGGCCAATGTGACGGTGGAGATCCAGCGGGGCGGCATGAGCTACATCCGGGTGACGGACGACGGCTGCGGCATCGCCGCCGCCGAGGCGGAGACCGCCTTCCTCCGCCACGCCACCAGTAAAATCCGCACCGAGTACGACCTGGAGGCCATCGGCACCCTGGGGTTCCGGGGGGAGGCCCTGGCGGCCATCGCCGCCGTCTCCAAGGTGGAGCTGATGACCAAAACCGCTGACGAGCCCTTCGGCACCGCCCTGCTGCTGGACGGCGGCGTGGTGCGGGAGCGCAGCGAGGTGGGCTGCCCCGACGGCACCACCATGATCGTCCGGGAGCTGTTCTACAACACCCCCGCCCGGCTGAAATTCATCAAGCGGGACACGGCGGAGGGGGCGGCGGTGACGGCGGTGGTGCAGCACGCCGCCATGAGCCACCCGGAGGTGGCCTTCCGGCTGATCCGGGAGGGGAAGCAGGAGCTTTCCACCCCCGGCGACGGCAGCCTGAAAAGCGCGGTCTACGCTGTGCTGGGCCGGGACGTGGCCCTGGGCTTCCTGCCCTGCCAGAGCGAGGGGGACATCGCCGTGGAGGGCTTCGTCTCCCGGCCGGTGTGCTGCCGGGGCACCAGAGGGTGCCAGCACTTCTTCGTCAACGGCCGGTATGTGAAGAGCCGCACCATGACGGCGGCCCTGGAGGAGGCCTATCAAAATCAGAAGATGGTGGGCAAATTCCCCTGCTGCGTCCTCCATTTAACCACAAAGCTGAACAGTGTGGACGTAAACGTGCACCCCACCAAGACGGAAGTGAAATTTTCCAGCGAAAAGGCCCTGTTTGACGCCGTCTACTACGCCGTGAAATCCGCCCTCCAGCGGGAACAGGGCCATCCGGACGCCCTGCCCGAACAGCCCCCGGCGAAGCCCCGTCCGGAGGACACCGTCACCGGCAGCCAGACCTTCTTCCGAACCATGACGGCGGAGGAATACCGGAAACTGGGCCTGAACCCCCAGGGAGAGGTCAGTCTCCAGGACAGCGGCAGGCTGTACCAGCCCCGGCAGTCGGAACCGGCGCCGTCCCCTGTCCGGGCGACGGTGCCCCTGACGGCCCGGCCCGCGGCGGTGCGGCAGGTGTCCCCGGTGGAGCCGGACCTGACGGTGGTGTACGACGAACCGGAGGACTTCGACGCCCCGCCCGCGGCGGAACCGGTGAAAAAGCCTTCCCCTCCCATGCAGAAGGCGCAGGAGCCGCCGACACAGGATATGCCTCCGCTTTCCCCTGCAGAAGGGGAAGTCCCCGCCCCGCCGGAGCCGGAACCGCTGACCCCGGACGCCCCCATGTGGCGGGTGGCCGGCGAGGTGCTGAACACCTACATCATCGTGGAGCAGGGGGATACGGTGTACCTCATCGACAAACACGCCGCCCACGAACGGATGAACTTCGACCGGCTGAAGGCCAGGGACTACCAGCCCATGCGCCAAATGCTGCTGACCCCCCTGGTGTACAAGCCGGAGCCGGATGAGTACGCCGCCCTGACGGAGCATCTCCCCCTGCTGGCCCGATTCGGCTTCGAGGCGGAGGAGTTCGGCGGCGGCACCCTGCTGGTGCGGCAGGTGCCGGACTATCTGGCAGAGGAGGACATCCTCCCCACCCTGGAGGAGCTGGCCCAGCGGCTGCTGACCACCGGCACGGCGGACCCCTCCGCCGCCCGGGACGAGCTGCTCCACACCATGGCCTGCAAGAGCGCCATCAAAGGTGGCTGGGTCAGCGGGGAACAGGAGCTGGAGGTGGTGGCCCAGGCGGTGATGTCCGGGCAGGTGCGGTACTGCCCCCACGGCAGGCCGGTGGCCATCACCATGACGAAGAAGCAAATTGAGAAGCAGTTTAAGAGGATTACTTGAGGGGAGCGGTTAGTGGTTAGTGGCTAGTAGCTAGTGGCCAGCGCCTACCCCTCCGCCCCCTGCGGGGGCACCTCCGCCGTCAAGCGGCATTTCCGCTGCGCTCCCTACCCTTTCAGGGGAGGGGAACCGGCGTTAGCCGGTGGAAGGGTGTGTCTCCGTTATAAGATACAATCTATCCTTCCGTCAATGGGAAAACGTAGCCTCACAGTCAGATTTCCGCGACCAAAGGGCAATAGAATTGCCGCTCGTTCCGCCGTAAGGCATAGGGAGCGCAGCGGAAATGCCGCTTGACGGCGGGAACGTGGGCGGCAATCCCCGCCAGCCGCCATCGGCGGCAGCTTTGGTGCGTAACAAGTCACATCGTCTCTGGCGGGACAGACCACTGATAGATTGGACAGTGCGAAGCCCCGGCGGGATAGAGGGAGATTCTTAAGAGGGACGCACGGCGGCCCTCTTGAGTCGCCTTCTTTCCTCCATTTCTTGGCGAGACAAGAAATGGGGCCCGCCGGGAGGGCAAAAACCTGTTTCCTTTCTCAATCCTTGTCTAAGGAGAACCGCCCCATCAGAACATCAACAACAGAAAGGAGCCACCCCCATGCCCCCCACCGTTTTAGC
>JAJQET010000249.1:0-4357 GCA_021201515.1 Clostridiales bacterium
AAAAGTAGGCCCCGCTTCCCTGGCAAGGGAAGGCCGGACAATGTGTTTATAGCAAACATTATCTAAGGAGTAAATTCCCTTTATGTTGATAGCAGTGGTTTTGCGGAGCGCGAATTTTTCATCCTCTGACCTGTATCTTTTTTCTTAATCTGGGTCTTTGCAACAGGTCAGCCTTGCATTATAGTGAAGGGACAGACCAACAAAGGCAGGAACCCCCATGACGTCCCATAACAACCAGAAAAAGGCAGCCATCATCAACGACTTCACCGGCTTTGGCCGCTGCTCCATCGCCGTGGCGCTGCCCATCCTCTCCGCCATGAAAATCCAGTGCTGCCCCCTGCCCACCGCCATCTTCTCCAACCACACCGGCTTCCCCAGCTGCCATTGGACGGACTACACCGGCCACATGGCCCCCTATATGACGGAGTGGGAGAAGCTGGGGCTGGAGTTTCAGGCCATCGCCACCGGCTTCCTGGGCTCTGACGCCCAGATCGACCTGGTGAAGCAGTTTTTGACCACCTTCAAGGGGCCGGACACTGTCGCGGTCATTGACCCGGTGATGGGCGACTACGGCAGGCTGTATTGCACCTACACCCCCGCCCTGGCGGGGCGGATGAGGGAGCTGGTACACTTTGCCGACATCCTGACCCCCAACCTGACGGAGGCCTGCATCCTGACGGGCAGGGAATTTTGCCCCGCCCCTTCGGAGGCCGAGCTGACCGCCATGTGTGAGACGCTGTCCGCCCTTGGGCCGGACAGAATCGTCGTCTCCGGCCTGGAGCTGGGGGCGGAGTTGGGGAACTTCGTCTACCAGCGGGGGAAGGCCCCGCGGCTCCTGACCCAGCCTAAAGTGGGGGACTACCGCAGCGGCACCGGCGACGTCTTTTCCGCCATCCTCACCGGGGACGCGGTGAACGGCGTGGACTTTGCCGACTCCGTGGCCCACGCTGCCCGCTTCGTTGCCAGGGCGATTCAGCGCTCCATAGAACTGGAGATCCCCCTGACCGACGGCGTCGCCTTTGAGGAGCTGCTGGGAGAGCTGATACCCGACAACCCCGCCGTTGTCTCATCAAAAGGAGCAACCAACCCATGACCATTACCTATCAAGTGAAAAACGGCATCTATATCAACATGACCAACCGCTGCCCCTGCGCCTGCACCTTCTGCCTGCGGCAGAACGGCCCCGGCGTCTACGGCTCCGACTCCCTGTGGCTGGAGCGGGAGCCCACTGTGGAGGAGGTCTGCGCCGACCTGGATCGGTGGAATCTGGCGGACTACCAGGAGGTGGTGTTCTGCGGCTATGGGGAGCCCACCGAGCGGCTGGACGACCTGCTGGCGGTGGCCGCCCACATCCGCGCCCTGTCCTCCATCCCCATCCGCATCAACACCAACGGCCTGGCGGATTTGATTGCCGGGGAACCGGTGGCCGCAAAGCTGGAGGGGCTGATCGACACCGTCTCCGTCAGCCTGAACACCCCGGACAGTGAGGAATACCTGGCCCTCGTCCGCCCCCGGTTCGGGGCGCAGTCCTATGACGCCATGCTGCGCTTTACCGAGGACTGCACCCGCTACGTCCCCAACGTGGTGATGACGGTGGTGGGGGAGCCGGTCACCAGTCTGGAGGCCCAGGACAAATGCCTGGCCATCTGTGACCGGCTGGGGGTGCGCCTCCGGGTCCGGCCCTATGAAGGGTAAAAAATAATACGAAAAAGCATCCGAATCCGTCCGGGTTCGGATGCTTTTTCTGTTCAGGGCCGCAGCTCCAGTCCGCCGCTGACCGAGATGGTCTGCCCGGTGATATAACCGCTCTCCTCGCTGGCCAGGAAGCAGATGAGCTGGGCCAGGTCCTCCGGCGTGCCCAGCCGCCCCATGGGGATGGAGGGCAGGAAGTCCGCCGGGTCCAGGTCGCCGGGGTGGAGGCCCTCCACCCGGGGAATGGCCCCCTTGGCGATGCAGTTCACCGTGATGCCCTCCGCCGCCAGCCGGGCGGCGGCGTTCTTTGCCAGGGCGTTCACCGCTCCTTTGGCCACGGCGTTCACGAAGCTGCCGTGTACGCCACCTTCCACCCCTTCCACCGAGGTCATCAGGATGATGCGGGGGGCCTTGCTGCGGCGGAGGCTGGGCAGGGCCGCCTTCATCATGTTAAAGCTGCCTGCCACCAGATGCGCCACCTCGCCCATCAGCACCTCCGTCGCCACCTGCTCCATGGGGGTACCGTCCCCCAGGCCGCCGGTGTTGGAGATAATCACGTCCACCGAGCCGAACTCCCGTTCAAGCTGTTCATAGGCGGCGGGGGATTCCTCCGCCGGGCCGTCGCCGGTTGCGCCGATGGCGACGCAGCGGCCAGGATAGCCCAGGCTGTTGACCTCGTCCACCAGGGCCTGGGCCCTGCCGGCCGCATGGGTCATCATCACCACGTTCATGCCGCCCTGACAGAGGGCTTTCACTGCTGCCACGCCGTCCCCGGCGGTGGCCCCTGCGAAGGCGCAGGTTCTTCCCTGTAATGTCTGCATTGCTTCAACCTCCTGCAATCAAAGGAACCGCTCCAGCCACTGGCCCATGTAGACATAGAGGGCCGTCTCCGTGTTGCCAAACTCGCCGGGCACCTTCTCCGCGTCATGGTTCGGGGTGAACACATGGGTGGCCCCGTGGACGAAGGCGATGCGCTTGTCCGCCATCTGTGCCGCCCGGTAAATCATCTCTGCGGCCAGGTATTCATAACTGCCGGTCATGCCCATGGTCAGCATGGGCACCGTGATGTACTTCACGTTGCCGATGGGGGAGGCATAGCTGGAATCCCAGTCGACGCCGGTGACCCCCGTTTCCCCGATGGCAAAGTCCGCCTCGGAGGCCCGGATGGCCTGGGCGCTGAGGAAGCCCTTCACCGTGTTCTTGCCGGCCCCCATCCCGTAGAGGGAGGTGAAGCTGCGGTCAACCTCCGGCGCCCGGACGCCGTACACCACCTCATGGGTGACGCTGCCGTCCCCGTGGAGCAGGTCATATGCCCCTTCGGTGTGGGCCAGCAGCCGCAGGTCCTGGGGCAGCATCCGGTTGTTGGGTTTGATCTGGCCGCCCCCGGCCACAACGAAGGGTTCATCGTCCAGATAGTCGCCGCTGCCGGACTCGATGGCCTCCAGCCGGGCCTGGGCAGCGGCGATGAGGCGGTCGTTCCGCCGCACCTGGGCGGCCCGGTAGGCCCGGACGAACGCCGGGGGATACTGGGCCCCGTCCTTCCGGTAGCCGTTCTTTTCGTCAAAGAGGTCCCACTGTCCGTCCAGCCGAAGGCCGCTGCCCTCCTCCGTCACCGCCGGATCCAGGCTCAGCAGGGCCATGACCCCGTTGCCGTAGTTGGCGTCGATGAGCATGACGCCATCCGCCGGGGTCAGCGGGCCGCGGCACCGGCACTTCCAGATTTTTTCCGGCCCCTGGAAAATTTCCGGGCCCTGCTCCGCCACCGCCTGATAGGAGGTCATCAGCGTTGCTCCGCCGCTGTGCCCCATCAGGACGACCTGCTCCGCGCCCTGTGCTTTCAGGAACCGGATGGCCCGGTCAACGATGGGGAACTTGTCCTCAATGACGCCGCCCTCCTTCGCTTCGCAGGCCACCACGCGGTAGCCCTGTTGGGCCAGCCTTGGCCCCATGGCCAGGGGCATATAGTTCTGGTCGCAGTGCATAATGACCACGCCCACCCGGCTTTTCGCGCTGCGCCGCTCTGTCAGCAGCTCCGGCCTATAGTACATGGCCAGACCGTCGAACCCCATGTCCAGCAGGGTCTCCTGTACGCCCTCGGTGCGGTCCTCCACAAAGGCGTTCTCTCGTAGATTCAGTCGATACATTCCGTGTTCCTTTCATCTGTCCGTGATATGATACAGTTTAGCACAAAGGCTTGCCGAAAACAAATGGAATTCGGCAAGCCTTTTTCGTCAGAACGCTGGTGCTGTCCGGGATAGGTTTAGTAAAGCTCAATCACTTCGCCGGTCTCCGTATTCCGGGCGAAGCGGCGCAGGAACTCCCAGGAAAGCTCCGCCATCTGGGGCATAATCATGTGGGGCGTGTTCTCCAGCGAGATGTAGCGGAAGTACCACTTCCCGTTCTCGTTCCGGTAGTCGGAGAGGTAGGCCTCGCTACCCATCACATAGCGCACCTCTGTCCTGTCCGCCGGGACGCCGTTGCGCCGGGTGACATAGTCCGGGCTGCTCTGGGCGGCGAGAATTTCCTCCCGGCTCCGCATGGGCAGCCTGAAGGCCGCCAGACGGTTCTGGAAGTAGGTCACGTCCTCGTCGATTTTCTCCGGGGTGCGGTTCGTCTTTTGGTAGCTGTTTTCCAGCTGGCCGTTGATGTCGATGAGGGGATAGTC
>JAJQET010000249.1:4457-6516 GCA_021201515.1 Clostridiales bacterium
AAGTAGACCATCATAAACTCGCCCCGGCCGCACAGCTCGATGAAGTCATAGTAGAACTGGAAGGCCGTCTGCATGGTGCAGGGGCAGGCCGTCCGGGGCTCCTTTAAGGTGATCAGCACCGGCAGCTTGTGTTCCGGGTGGGTGTAGGCGGATTCCGGCGTCAGGGTCACATACCAGTCGTGGCCGATATAATGGTCCTCGTACCGGATGCCCTTCTCCCGCCAGAAGTCGGACATTTTGGGGTCGTGGGGGTCGGTGTAGTCGCGCTCCAACCGCATACCCTCCGCCTGCCGCCTGCCGGCCATGCTGCGGATATGGCGCTCATAGTCCCACTCCGGCTGATTGCGGCGGTAAATGCCGCCGATGGTGTACTGGTGGGCCAGGTTCACCTGCCACTTGTCCGAGATGTTCACCACCGTCCGCCCGGCCAGGGTCTCCGGCTCCGGCCAGGCCGCCAGGTCCAGCCCCGGTACATCCGCCAGGGTCAGCCCGTGGCGTACCAGGGCGGAGATGTCCACATAGAGGGGGTCGTAGGAGATGCGGAAGGTGCCCTGGGTCTCGATGGCCTTCTCCATCAGGGCGCCGCTGACGCTCTCTTTGCACTCGGCGAACTGCACCAGGATGTTCTCTTTTGCCGCCGTCTCCAGCAGGGCCTCGTTCTCCGCCAGGCGGTTCATGGCGTTGTGGGGGTCGTCCCGGTTTGCCTCCACATAGGGGACCAGCAGCACCTTGGGGTCATAGAGCTGGTGCCGTTCCACCGCCGTGGGGGCCATCTGCTCCCCCATCATGCCATAGCTGGAGAAGTACATCCCCTTCTCCTGCCAAGCCGCCACCACGTCCGGGAAGTAGTGGGCGTGGTTGACCATGTCCGCCGCCTCATCGTGGCGGTCAGCGTAATGGTCGATGGCAGGGGCTGCCTGCTGCTCCTCCGCAATCAGCTGCTCCAGCTTGCGGAAGAGGGGGGCGGCTGCGTTTTCGCAGCCCTCCCACGTCTCATCCCGCCAGAGGAACAGATCGGGATAGCTGTAAGATTCATTATAATAAGCCATACTAGCCTCTTTCCTCTGCTGCGATTACAGATTGCCCAGGAACAGGCCGCTGTCGATGCTGCGCAGGTGGTTCTGGTACTCCTGCGTGCCGTACAGCGCATCCCGGAAGTTGATCAACTCAATGTTGTGCTCTCTGACCCAGTTTTTCAGGGTGTCGGAGGTCAGGGCGGCCACATCCTCCACCCGGACGGTGGTGAAATACTTGGCCCTGGGGCCGTTGTCCCCCCTGCTTGTAGACGGTGTAGTCCACATAGCCGGGGTGCCAGGACTGCTCGAAAATCACATCGTCAGGCAGCTCCAGCATCTTGTCCGGGTCCTCCAGATAGTAGCGGATGGGGTCATACTCCTCATACTGCACCGCCAGCGAGTCGGTAAAGACCTTCTCGTAGGCGTAGGTGGGGGCGGGGATGTAAATCTTCCGGTCCTTCCACTTCTCGTCCGGGTAGTGGATGCCCGACCGGTCGCCCTTGGTGGCGAAGTTGTAGACAATGCCGTAGTCGTCGCAGATTTTCTGCTTCACGGCGTTGAACACCGTCTTTGCGCTGGTCAGGTCGGTGGTGTCCGGCGCTTTGCCCAGGATTTGCAGGCAGCGCTTCATCTGTGCGTGGCACTCCGCCTCCAGCTCCCTGGCGTCGATTTCATCGGTGGTGCCGATGTCCGGGCGGAACCGGTTGGTGCCGGGCATCAGCAGGGAGGGAACCTGCTCCGCAGGGAGCACCGGGCTGAACCAGAAGTGGCTGTGCCAGCCGATGGAGAGCCAGGGCCGCTCCTTCAGGAACTCCAGGGCCTCCACCGTACCGGGGGACTCCAGCATCACGTCCGCCGAAGTGACGATGCCGTTGTCGATGGACTCAAAGGTGCCGAGGTTGAACACATGGGTGTAGCCCACGTCGTCGGCGCGTACAATCATTTTCTTCATGATATTGCCTTTCTATTGCCGGCGGCTTACAGGTTGTTGATTTCCCTGCAGCGGTGGCAGGAGACAATGTGGTTGGGCAGAATCTCCTCCA
>JAJQET010000065.1 GCA_021201515.1 Clostridiales bacterium
GCTCACCGACCCCCTGTGGGCCGGGGGTCGGGGGCGCCCGCTCCAGAGGGGCCTGAAAGCGCACCTCCCCGTCCTCTATCGTCAGGGACAGGGTCCAGCGGGTCAGGAGGGTGTTTTCCGCCTTCTCCAACCCGGAGGAGAAGTCCGCCTCCATCTGGCTGCCCTCCTCCCCGCAGGCCAGCAGCCATACCGGGAAGGTCAGACGCCGCCCTGCGTTCTCCCCCTCCAGGGTCAGCCGTTCCGCCCCGCTGAGGAACAGCCCCAGGAGGCAAAACTGCCACATCCAATGCTCCCCGCCCAGAGTGCGGACGATCAGCGTTTTTGGGGGGTGCGGCTCCTTTTTTCGGTTCTCCTGCTTCATGTCGCCCTTCCTCACGTCACCAGCCCCGCTTCATGATTTCCTGACAGATGCGCTGGCTGTTGTTTTTGTCCAAATACTCGTACAGACTGGGCCGCAGGGCGGCGTACCGCTCCGGCAGGGCGAAGCCGTTTTTGGCGTACTCCTCCAGCTTCGTCAGCAGGGCCTCCGGGGTCCGCACCTGGTCGCCGAACAGCTCGGTGTCAAGGTCGATATAGGAGCCGGTGGTCTCGTTGTACTGCTCCACATCGAACTGGTAGAACAGCACCGGCTTCTTCTGATAGTACACGTCCCAGCAAACGCTGGAGTAGTCCGTCACCAACATCCTGCACTCCATCATCAGCCGGTTCAGCGGGGCGGAGCCGAAGGGGATCATCTTCACCCGCAGGTTCCCGCTGATGGAGAACCGGGCCATATACTCCCGGAATTTCGGGTGGATATAGAAGTCCAGAT
This sequence comes from Clostridiales bacterium, assembly GCA_021201515.1. Lineage (GTDB taxonomy): Bacteria > Bacillota > Clostridia > Oscillospirales > Oscillospiraceae > Onthomonas. The sequence continues at coordinate 812 of JAJQET010000065.1, forward strand.
ACAGGTCATACGCCTCCAGCAGCGCCTCCAGCCGGGGGTCGTTGATGAGGGACATATAGTTCTTATAGTAGTCACTGGCCACGAAGGCCTCGTCTGTGACCTCCTCCAGCCAGTTCCGCCAGGTGGGCATCAGGAGGATGTGTTTTTCCGGGATGGGCCTGTCCTCCAGCACATCCCACCGGGCCAGGCCGGTGATGACCACGTTCTCCGGGGGATAGCCCTGGTGCTGGCAGATGATGTCATACTCCCGCCGGTTGGAGGTGATGAACAGGTCGGCGGAGTTGACGGTTTTCCAGAAAAAGTTCACCTTTTTCAGGGCGATGACCCCGTGCTGGAGGAACACCAGCTTCTTCCCGTGGTTGATGCGGGGGAGGATGATGCTCTCCTTGGCCCGCCAGGCGTAGGCGTGGGCCTTGGAGTCGCTGGAGATCAGCAGCCGGGCGGCCAGGATATAGACCATATGCTTCAGGCTCATGAACTGAATGACGTGGTCCCTGTAGGGCAGCAGCCGCTCCCGGTAGTCGGGCTGGCGTTTGTCAATGATGAAGTAGATGTTCCGGTTCATCTTCTGCTCCATGCCATGCTCCATGCAGTAGCGGAAGAAGTAGAAGCCGTTGTCCTGGGCCATGCTGCCGTACTTCTCATAGCACAGGAAGATGTGCTTGTGGGCCAGCTGGCGGCGCAGCAGGATGCTCAGCACCAGGGCGAAGCGCTCCTTCACCCGGAACAGGAAGCCGCAGTAGGGGCTGTAAGCCTGACAGACCAGGGCAAAGCTCTTATCCAGCGTCTTGTACAGGGAGACGCTCATATCCTCCTCCTGACGGTAGCTGTTGGAGTGAAAGAACCGCTCCAGCTGGGTGCCGACGCGGTCGGCCACCTGGCGCGCCTGCTTCTCCAGCCGGTACAGGGAGCTGTCCTGGTCCTTACACCAGAACCGTTCCCCCTCCTGCGGGAGGGTGATGCGGGCGGTATAGGCCACGCCGTCCCGGCCCCGGAATACGGTGCGGATGTCCCAGTACAGGGGGGTAAATTCCAGTTGGGACAGGTCAAAGTCAGCGGTGAGCTCAGTGTATTCCTTCCGCTTCCTCACGCTTTTGGCGGGGAAGAAGAACACCTGCCGGTCCTTTTCCTGCCGGTAGCGGTAGACCAGCGCGAAGGACTCCCACGCCCCCAGCACGTTGTTGGGGCACCGCACCCGCAGCTTTAACCGGGTGCCCCGGAGCTTTTGCAGCTCCGTCCGGCAGAGAATCTGCCGCTCGTAGCGGCGCATCTGGTCCCCCAGGGCCAGAGAACAGTCCCCGTTCCGGGGGCAGCAAATCAGGGCCTCCAGAGTCTGCCCCTCCAGCTGGCAGACGCCGAAGGGCAGTCCGCAGAGGGAGAGGGGGCCCTGCCACCGCTCCTCGGCGTCGGTGACAAAGGGGACCGTCCCGGCGGCGATCTGCAGCCCCACGTCTCCAAAGGCCCGGCCCCGGCGGATGGCCAACCGCAGACGCCACAGGGTGGGCAGGGTGTTTTCCGCCAGACCGGGCAGGGCGGAGCAGTCCGCCTCCAGCAACCCGGCCTCCCCATCCACCACAGCCACGGGGAATCGCAGGGTGCCGTCCTTCCCCACCCCCACCGCCTGGAGCATCAGCTCGGTGTCCCTGTCCAGGGGCAGGTTGGCCACGGAGAACCGCCACCGCCAGTTCCTCCCCCCTCTGTCCCGGAGGAACAGGCTGCCCATAGGCTGGAGGCAGCCCTGCTCCAGGGCCTCCTCCAGGGTGTCCGCCTCCGCCTGCTGGCACAGATAGGGGGGATGCTCGCCCACGGACAGGGTCAGGAGGCCCGGCTCGCTGATTTGCAGGCCGTAGCACAGGGGCCCGGTTGTCAGCCTCCCGCCGTTGGACAGGTCGCCCATGCGCTGAAGGCTGTCCTCGTCCACGATACACAGGGGAACGTGGTATACCTTTCCGTCTCCGGCCTCGTACACGCCGGAGATGCGCCACGGCTCCCCGTCCGACGGCAGGGTGGGCAGGGGGAGTTCCCCCCAGCATGGCTCCAAAATCCGGCCGATGAGCCGGGGATTTTCCTTTTGGATAAACAGGGCGCGGCCCTTCTGTACGGGGAAAACCGTCTGCCCCGCCTCGCTGCCGGAGGCCCGGTGCACGGAGATGCCCCGTAGCCCCGGTGCGCCCTCCGGCGCGATGGTGGCGAGCAGGAGCCGCCCATGGCGCAGCTCCATCCAGTCAATGCCGTAGCGGAGCTGATTCCAATACCGCAGGCTCCGGGGGATGGCCTCCAGCACCAGGTTCACCTGCCTGCGCTCCCCCTGGACGAAGTGGGGCAATGCCTCATAGTCTACCCCCTCCAGAGAAAAAGCAGCCGCCGGTCCGCCCCAGACCGCCCGGCTGTCCGTCAGGCAGGGGCAGAGCTGTTCCCGCTCCAGCACAGGCAGAAACCGGTCCCCCCGGAGGGGGCAGATGACCAGCCCTTTGCCCTTTTTCCGGGCGAAGGACAAGGAGAGGGCCTCCCGCTCCGCCCCTTCCAGGTACAATTCGTCAATGCCGGTCAGGTCAGCGGTCAGCAGGTTCCCCTCCACCGACGCGGGGGCGTACCAGTGGGCCGTTTCCCCCTGGTTGGACAGGCGGAGGTAGTGGGCCTCCCCCTCCGGGAAGGCTCCGCCCATGCGGCGGAGGGTCAGGCGAAGGGGTTCCCCCGGCGCGGGGGGGACAAGTTCCACCTGCAATGCGCCTTCCGTGGCCGTGACAGGCAGCGGGAGGGATTGCAGGGTAGTGTTTGGATGGGGCATGGTGGTTCCTCGTTTCTTTCGGGTGGATGCGGGAGGGCCTGCCGAACTGGCAGCAGATTGTGAAGCCTGAATTTTCGCTTTTTTGTAGTAGAACGTGAAGCCTAAATCTTCACTTTTTGTAGGGGTGGCCCTTGGCCGCCCAGGGCAAGCAGTCGGTTCCAGCGGGCGGCCAAGGGCCGCCCCTACACAAGAAGCTACGAAAGCGGGCACAGAGGGGTAAAGAATTTGGATATAACTCACTCCGCGGTCGCTGTCCCCCGCGGCTCCGCCGCCGGGGCCTTGGCACGGGGCAGGCTGACAAAGAAGCGGGTGCCCTCCGCGTCGTCGGAGGCGGCCCATATTTTGCCGCCATGCTCCTGGGCGATGGTGCGGGCGATGGGCAGCCCCAGGCCGAAGCCCTCGCTGGTGCGGGCCTGGTCGGCCCGGTAAAACCGTTCAAAAATCCGCTCCAGCTGATCCGGCGGGATAGGCTCCCCCTGATTGCGCACCTCAAGGCGGACCCGCTTGGCCCCCTCCGGGGCCAGGAACACCTGTACGTCGCTGTTCTGGGCGGCGTACTTCCGGGCGTTGTCCAGCAGAATCTCCAGCAGCCGCTTCAGCTTGCCCTGGTCGCCGGAGACGTACAGGTCCGGGGTCAGCTCCGACTCCAGCAGATGACCGCTCTCAAAGAGGGCCGCCTCAAACTGGAGCAGGGTGTCCTCCACCAGGTCGCTGAGGTTCAGCAGCTCGTGAGGGGCGGCCTTGGACTCGTTAGCGTCGCTGCGGGCCAGCACCAGCAGCTCCTCCACCAGCTCCTTCATCTGGAGGGAGCTGGCCTGAATGTTCTCCAGCCAGCGCCGCTCCTTCTCCGTCATGGCGGTGCTGTGCTTCTCCATCATGTCGGCGCTGGACAGCACCACCGTCAGGGGGGTTTTCAGCTCATGGCTGGCGTCGGCTACAAACTGCCGCTGCTGCTGCCAGCTTTGCTCCACCGGCCGCACCGCCCAACGGGCCAGCAGGATGCTGATGACAAAGAAAGCAGCCAGGGCGGCCAGAGACATAAGCATGGTGTTCTGCACCACGCTGCGGATGGTGCTCTCCTCCTGGCTGATGTCGGCAAAGGCCAGCCGCCAGCCGGAGACGGTGGAGGAACGCAGGTAGCGGAGGCTGTAATCCCGCAGAACGCCGCTGGTCTCCTCCTGCTCCAGGCACAGATTGACCACCTCCTGAATGGTGTCCTCATCCAGGTCATAAAACTGGTTGGTCACCACCACAGCCTGCCCCGTGGCCAGGACGGACACGGTGAAGTAGGGCAGGGAGACGCTGCCCCCATCGTCGGTAAACCGGCCAAAGCCCTCCTGCTCCTGCTCCTTGCCCAGGGTGAACATGGGCATCCCGTCCTGCATGATGACCTGATTCAGGAGGTCAACGCTGTCCTCCCGCAGGCTGTCAGAGACAGAGACGATGAAGAACGTGCCAATAAACACCAGCATGGCCGTGACGATCAGCATATTGATCAGCACGAACTTCCACCGCAGCTTTCCGATCACGCTCATGGCTTCACTTCCAGATGATACCCCAGCATCCGCAGGGTCTTGATGGAGACGTTGCTCTTCAAATGGGCCAGCTTCTTCCGGAGGAAGGAGATATAGACCTCCACGTTGTTGTCCTCGGCGTTGGACTCGTAGCCCCAGACCGACAGGAGCAGGGATTCCTTGGTCACCACCCAGTCCCCGTTGGACATCAGCTTGCCCATGATTTCAAATTCCTTCCGGCTGAGGCGCACCGACCGCTCCCCGCGCACCAGCAGGCAGGAGCTGAGCTCCAGCCGCAGGTCCCCATAGGTGATGACGTTGCTTTCGCCGCCATCGGACTGGCGGCGGGTGATGGCCCGGATGCAGGCCATCAGCTCCTCGGAGTCGAAGGGCTTGGTCAGGTAGTAGTCCGCGCCGCAGTCCAGGCCGGATACCCGGTCGGTGACCTCCGTCCGGGCGGTAAGCATCAGCACCGGGGTGCGGTTCCCCGCCTGCCGCAGCCGCCGCACCACGGTGAAGCCGTCCATCCCCGGCAGCATCACGTCCAGGATGATGGCGTCGTAAATGCCGGACAGGGCGTTGTCCAGCCCCTCCTCCCCGTTATGGCAGAGGTCGGCGGTGAAGTGATGGGCCTCCATCAGATCTCCCAACGTTTGGGCCAGACGTTTTTCATCTTCCACAATCAGAATACGCATAAGCTGCTCCTTTTCGCTTAAGTCGGTTGCGGGGCTCGGCTATACCCCCATGATACTCCTATTTTAGCGCGAATGGAGGCAAAAAGCAACAGGAAGTGGAGAAATCGTCCCCTCTTGCCGGGAAAAAGGAGTGGAAAAGCCGGGGCGGCTCTGCTATAATAGGGTATCATATCCGGCCCGGCCGGGAAAGGAGTGCATGGCGGATGAAACCGGAACAAAAACGATGGTATCACAACGCCTCTCGCATTTTCGCCATTGTGTGCGGTATTTTGACGGTAATGCTGTTGCTGGGCGTGTGGTTCTGTATTCAGGACTGGCAGGAGGCCCTGGCCGCCGGGGAGGACTACGCCCTGGCCTATATGCTGACCCAGGGGGCGGCGGTGTGCGGAATCCCCGCCGTGATCTCCGGGGGGCTGGCGGTGCGGTTTCGGAAGAAGTCGATGTAGGTGCAACGTTCTTTCTTGTCTACGGGGCTGTTCGTTCCTTAGATGAGGATACTGGAAGGAAAAAGAGCGTTTGCCCTTGCCAGGGCATGGCCTACTTTTCTCGCTCCGCCGAGAAAAGTAGCAAAAGAGGGCGGCTCAGGGAGGAGCTTCGGGGCCTCGCTCCTCCCTAAGAACCCTC